>NZ_JAAQQT010000581.1:0-5769 GCF_011742065.1 Aquabacterium sp. A08 | reverse complement strand
GGCCCCGAAGCGCGCGACAAGGTGCGCGCTCTGGCCGCCGCACGCACCGGTGCGGTGGACGGCCGTGAAACCTTTTCCGCCCCGCCTCGGTAAACGATACTGAGTCCATGCGCTCACCAAAGACCTCCATGCACGTCCCACTCCTGCGCCTTGACACCACTGCCCTTGCCCGCCTGCGTCGATGGGGCACCTGCGCGGGCTTGTTGTTGTGTGCCCTCGCAGCGCCGAGCTGGGCCCAGGACTTGGCCACCCCGCCCGCAACGCAGCCGCCGGCCGAAGCGCCAGATCGCAGCGTGGACCACCCACCCGCCGGTCCGCGCCCGATCGGCGCCGACACGCGCGCCCTGTTCGAGCACCAGCGCCAGGCGAGCGCCGGGCGGCCGGCCCCCGGCATCCCTGGCCCGGTGGCTGTCGAGACCTGGGAGCGCTACCTGCGCAGCTATCGGTCCGAAATCCCGGCGCAGTTCGACCGGCAGCTCAAAGAATCGGTCAACCGTTGAACCCGATGCGCGGTTTCAGGCGTTGGCAACGGCAAAGCGGCGGGGTGCTGCTGCTGGGGGTAGGCGCCATTCTGCTGGCCTTGTCCACCTTGGCCGTGGTGGACGTGGGCCAGGTGTTCTACATCAAGCGCGAACTGCAGAAGACCGCCGACCTGGCCGCGCTGGCCGGCGCGCAATTCCCCGGCGACTGCAACGCCATGCAGCAGCGCGCCACCCAGAACGCCGCCCGCAACGACAGCGCCACCCCCGACCTGGCCCTGACCCTGACCTGTGGCACCTGGGCCGCCGACCGCCCGGCCGACGAACGCTTCCAGGCGGGCACCGCGGCGCCCAACGCCGTGCGTGTGGTGGCAGCGCAGGAAGTGCCTTACTTCATCCTCAACTTCATGGGGGGCGAACGCAGCAAGCTCGTCGAGGCCCGCTCCACCGCGGCGAACCCGGTCAATGGCGGGCTGCTGAGCATCCACTCCATCGGCACCGGTGTGGCCCGCGCCGACCTCAACGCCGGCCTGCTCAACCCCCTGCTGTCGGGGCTGCTGCGCAGCAACGTCAACCTCAGCCTGGTGTCCTACCAGGGCCTGGCCGACGCCAAGGTGCGGCTGCTGGACATCGTGCGGGCCGACCCGATCAACCTCGGCAGCGTGGACAGCCTGGCCGGTGCCCGCGTCAGCCTGTACGACTTTGTGGTGGCCACGGCCAACGCCAGTCCCGACAGCCTTGTCAAAACCACCCTGCTCAACAACCTGCTGAACGTCAACCTGCGCGACCTCAACCTGGACCTGGGCCAGGTGTTGCGCCTGCAGACCCTGGACCCCAGCTCGGTGGCGCAAGCCAGCCTGTCCGCCCTGGACCTGGTGATGCTGGCCGCCCAGGTGGCCAATGGCAGCCATGCGGTGGCGCTCCAGACCGGCCTGCCGCTGGTCGGCCTGTCGCTCAAGGTGATCGAGCCTCCCCAGTACGCCATCGGCGGACTGGGGGCCACGGCGCGCTCGGCCCAGGTCCGCCTGCAACTGGCGCTCAAGCTCTCGTCGGACCCCAGCATCGGCGCCCTGCTCAACACCCTGTCGAGCCTCATCGCTTTTCAGGACATCCACATCAACCTCGAACTGGCCGCCGGCCAGGCGGTGCTGACCGAAGCCGTGTGCGCACCGCGCCGCGAAGACGCCCTGGTTGGCATGCGGGTGAGCACCGGGCTGATCCAGACCTGCATCTCGAACGACGCCAACGCCGGCTTCAACAACTGCCCGGCCAAGCTGACCGTGCTGGACGTCCCCCTGATCAAGCGCAAGCTTGAACTGGGCGCTCCGGCCCTGACCCTGCAGCAGATGGCCCAGCACGACATCGTCTTCGGACCCGGCTCTGCCCAGGGCGTGCTCATCGAAGACGAGCGCCCTTACACCGTGGGCTCATCGGTTGGCAACACCCTCACCAGCGCCCTGAACACCCTGTTCAACACCGTGCAGGGAGCCAGCCTGACCAAGTACGGCGACCCCACCAAAAGCCAGTTGCTGGGCAACAACCTCATCAGCAACCTGCTGTCGGGCCTGCTCAACCTGCTGCTGGCCACGGTGGACACCCTGGTCAATGAAATCCTGCAGGCCGTTCTGCCGGTGATCAACTCGGTGCTCAACACCCTGGTCCAACCCGTCATCGCCAACCTCGTCGGCGGCCTGATCGACCCCCTGCTGAGCCAGTTGGGCCTGAGTCTGGGCTACAGTGACGTGCGTCACATCAAACTTTTTTGCAACGAGGCCGTGCTGGTGGACTGACACCGAGACACCCGCACGCCCCACACCGGCACGTCCGGTCACCACACCCATGATCCGAATCTCCTCTTTGTTGCAACGCTGGCGCCATACCCTGTGCATCCTGCCGCTCGGCCTCTGTGGCCTGGCCTGGGCCGATGCCACGCCGGCCCAGGTGCAGCAGTTGCTGCAGCGCGGTCAACACACACAGGCCTTGCAACTGATCGACCAGGGCCTGCAACGCACCCCCAACCGACCTGATCTGACCTTCTACCGCGGTGTCGCACTCACCGAACTCCACCGCGACGACGAGGCGCTGGCGGTTTTTCGCGAACTCAACCGCGCCTACCCCGACTCGCCCGAACCGTTGAACAACCTGGGGGTACTGCTGGCTCGCCAGAATCAGTGGACCCCCGCGCTGGAAGCCCTGCAGGCGGCCCTCAAAATCGATCCCCAGTACCAAGCCGCTCACGAAAACCTGGGCGATGTCTATGCCCGGCTGGCCGCCCTCGCCTACCAAAATGCCTTGAAATCCCCAGACGGTCCAGCCGGCCATGCACAAACCAAGCTCCGGCTCGTGGCACAGATTGCGCCACTCCCGGCCCCTGCGCCGCTTGACCTGACCGCGACAGAAAAAACACCTGTCAGCGCCACGCCCATGCGCCAGGCCAACGCCACACCAATGGACACGGCAGGTGCCCAAGTCCCAGGCACGGTGGCGCCCAGCCCTGACGTGGCGCAGGTTCATGCCGCCTTGCAACGCTGGGCGGACGCCTGGTCGCGGCGCGACATGGCTGCCTATGCGGCCAGTTACACCGATGGCTACGCCACCGCCGGCCTGACCCACGCACAGTGGCTGGCCCAGCGTCGGGCACGCATCGAAGGCAAAACCTCGATCCAGGTCGAGTTGGACGCGGTCAAGGTGCAGGTAAACGGTGACCGGGCCACGGTCCAGTTCGTACAGCGTTACACCGCCAACGACCACCGCTCGGTCGACCGAAAAACGGTGACCATGCACCGCCAAGGCGACGCCTGGCGCATTGCGCAGGAGCGCAACCGCTAAATCCCACACCACACCATGTCCAACCCCATCTGGACCTACGCCTTGCTGGGCGGGGTGGTCACACTTGCCCTGCTGCTCGGCGCACTGCTTTGGCGCTGGCGGCGGCAGGCCAAAGACTGCCAAGAAGCCCTCGAAACCAGCGCCCAGCAGAAAGCCATTCTGGACACCTCCGACGACGCGATCGTCACCATCACCCAAGACGGGCTCGTCCGCAGCTTCAACAAATCGGCCGAAAAGATGTTCCAGTGGACCGAAGACGACATCCTCGGACGCAACGTGAACATGCTCATGCCCGAGCCCTTCAAGTCGGCCCACGACATCTACCTGTCGCGCTACAAACTGGATGGCAACGACAAGCGGGTGATTTCAAAAACCCGTGAACTCACCGGCGTTCGCAAAGACGGCAGCGAATTCCCCATGAGCCTGACGGTGCAGAAAGTGCGCCGCGCCGACCCGCTGCTGTTCGTCGGTTTCATCCAGGACCTGACCGAAGCCCGTGACCAGCGCAACCACTTGGCCCACACCAAGCGCCAATACAACAGCCTGTTGCACGGGATGCCTGGCGTGGTCTGGAGCGCGACGCTAGACCAACCGGCCTTGACCTTGTTCGTGACCGACAACGTCGCCGAACTGACAGGTTACCCGCCTGAGCATTTCCGAGACCAGCATGTCTCTTTGAATGAATTGGTGCACCCAGACGACTTGTCAGCGGTGGTGCAGTGTCGGCAACAGGCCCGCCAAGATGCCCTGGAATACGCCATTCCGCTGCGCTTGCGCACTTGTCAAGACCAGCAGGTCTCGGTGCTTGAACTGGGACGGGTCGCCACCCACACAGACGGATCGGCACGGCTACAGGCGCTGTGGCTGCGTCTGGACACGCCCGCTGGCCGACGGTTGCGGCCCACCTGATCGGTCGGCTGGCCACACGGGGCAAAGCCTTCCCGCCAGCAACGGCGCCCTGCTTTCAAGCAATGGTGACCGAGGGAGCAGAACGAAGATGGACACCACAAAGCCCGCACGGGGTTTTGTCCCCTCCGCTTCCGACTGTGAAAGGAATCCGCCATGCACCGGTCTGCCGCCCCTTCACACACCCCTCACGGTCTGTCAGCCGTCGCTCGACCCTACCGCATCGCGCTGGCAGCACTCGTGGTCGGTGCGGCCACACCCGGTGCCTGGGCCACTGAGGAAGCGGCCCTGCTGGAAGCCACAACCCAAGCCGGACCGACACCGAAGGCAATCGCCCAGACCATGGCCATCGGCGACAGCCTGAGCACCGGTTTGGGTCTGGCCGCCGGAGCGGTGGAGGCCAATCCCTTGATCAGCACCACGCCACTGGGCTTGGTCGCGTTGGCAGGCATGAAACTGCTGATGCTCGATGCCATAGACCAGTACCCTGAAGAACAGCGTGTGCCGCTGCAGCGCAAAATGTCCTCGTTCTGGGGGGGCTTGACGGCCAACAACCTGCTGCTGGCAGCAGGTGCCACCGGGGGGCTGGCCATTCCTGCCGGCATGTTGGCCGGCTACATGATTTATAAATCGGAGAAATTTGAACAGGCCGAAGCTCAGGCGCTGGGCAAAGCCGCGCAAACACACGACTTTCGGGTCACGCCAACCTATGCGGTGGTGACCGAACTGACGGTCCGTGCCGCACGCGCCGACGGCAGTTACGACCCGAACGCGACGCTGACAACGGTGGAAGTCAAAACAGCCAACCCCTTGCTCGCCAAAGTGAGTACCTACCTGCACCCAGACGGGACCAAGTACTATGTTCAGAGCCACCGTGTCAAGACCACGGGCTGATCGCGTCACAAAGAGGGGATCAGAAACGGTGAAAAACGGGAGGCAGGGTGTCCACAAACGCGGTCAAAATTCCGCATTGCTGGGCCAGGAGTTGCTCGGCGGTCAAAGCGCTGCCAAGCGGTTCGGGGTGACGGCGTTGAACGGCAGATTGCTCTACCTGGTGCAGGTGCTCGGCACCGGCCAGGAAAACCAACAGATTGTCCACCTCGTCAAACAACAAATCGTAAGGGACCAGAGGCCGAGCCCCCACTGAGGAGGACTCGGCCGAATGCCGAAGGGCATCAGGCAAGGACACGGACCGTTGGGCGGAAAATGCGTGACGTTCCATGTCCCAGCCTTCAGTCTCCGATCAGCACAGAACGCCGCCCAGCAGGGAGGACAAGAGACCGTTGTCGCCCAGGACGCCGTCCACCAGGCCGGTCACCGGCGACAGCAGGTCGCCGCCCAGCAGGTCACCACCCAGCACGCCGTCCAGCAGACCGGTCACTGGCGACAGCAGATCGCCGCCCAGCAGGTCACCACCCAGCACGCCGTCCAGCAGACCGGTCACCGGGGCCAGCACATCGCCGCCCAGCAGGTCGCCACCCAGCACCTCGTCCAACAGGCTGGTCACCGGGGCCAGCAGGTCGCCGCCGAGCAGGTCACCACCCAGCACGCCGTC
>NZ_JAAQQT010000580.1:0-1772 GCF_011742065.1 Aquabacterium sp. A08 | reverse complement strand
CACATCGGCCTGTACGCCGGCGTGCCGCAAGACGTGCCGGCCATCATGGCGCAGCGCATCTGCGGCACCGGCTTTGAGCTGTTCCGCCAGGCCGGTGAGCAGATCGAGGCCGGCGCCTGCGACGCCGCGCTGGTGGTGGGCACCGAGAGCATGACGCGCAACCCCATTGCCGCCTTCGACCACCGCACCGGCTTCAAGCTGGGCGCGCCGGTGGGTTTCAAGGACTACATGTGGGAGGCGCTGAAAGACCCGGCCGCTGGCATCAACATGATCCAGACCGCCGAAAACCTGGCCAAAAAATACGGCATCAACCGCGAGGACGTGGACCAGTTCGCGTCTGATTCCTTCGCCAAGGCCGTGGCCGCTCAAGAGGCGGGCTTCTTTGACGGCGAAATCGTGCCGGTGGTGACCGAGAAGTTCGAGCTGGAGGGCTACAAGGCCCGGGGCATCAAACTGCAAGGCAAGGTCACCAGCGTGGACCGCGACACCCACCCGCGCATTTCGCCGGTGGAAGTGCTGGCCAAGCTCAAGCCGGTGTACGAAGGCGGTGTGCAGACCGGTGGCAACAGCTCCGCGCTGGTGGACGCCGCCGCGGCTTGCGTGGTCACCTCGGGTGCCTACGCCAAAGCCCACGGCAAGCAGCCCGCCGCCCGCGTGGTGGCCGCCGCTGCGGTGGGCGTGCCGCCCGAAATCATGGGCATCGGCCCGGCACCGGCCATCCGCCTGTTGCTGGAACGCACCGGCCTGAAGCTGTCCGACATCGGCCGCTTCGAGATCAACGAAGCCCAGGGTGCACAGACGCTGGCCGTGGGCCGCGAACTGGGCCTGGACCTGGCCAGGCTCAACGTGAACGGCGGCGCCATCGCGCTGGGCCACCCGCTGGCCTGCACCGGCGTGCGCCTCACCATCACCCTGGCGCGCGAGCTGCGCCGCAGCGGCCTGCGCTACGGCATCTCCAGCGCTTGCGTGGGCGGCGGCCAGGGCATTGCGCTGCTGATCGAGAACCCGGACGCGGCCTGATTTTTTTAAGGAAACACCATGGACATTCAAGGCAAAGCAGCCCTCGTCACCGGCGGCGGCTCCGGTTTGGGCGAGGCCACCGCCCGCGAACTCGCCCGCCTGGGCGCGAAAGTGGCGGTGCTGGACGTGAACCTGGACAACGCCCAGCGCGTGGCAGCCGACATCGGCGCTGAATTTGGTAACGGCTGCGCCGTGGCGGTGCAATGCGACGTCACCAGCCCCGACAGCGTGCAGGCCGCCATTGACGCCGCCGCCGCGGCCCACGGCCCGGCCCGCATCCTGATGCAGATCGCCGGCATCGGCACCGCCAGGCGCGTGGTCGGCAAGGACGGCAACGCCGCACCGCTGGAAGATTTCGCCAAGGTCATCAACGTCAACCTGATCGGCACCTACAACGTGGCCCGGCTGTTCGCCGCCGCCTGCGCCAAGCTGGACCCGATGGACGACGGCGAACGCGGCGCCATGGTGTTCACCGCCTCGGTCGCCGCCTACGACGGCCAGGTGGGCCAGCAGGCCTACAGCGCCTCCAAAGCCGGCGTGGTGGGCATGACCCTGCCCATGGCGCGCGATCTGGCGCAGCACGGCATCCGCGTCTGCACCATCGCCCCCGGCCTGTTCGCCACCCCGCTCATGGCCACCCTGCCCGAGCCGGTGCAGCAGTCGCTGGCGGCCAGCATCCCCTTCCCCTCGCGCCTGGGCAAGCCCAGCGAGTTCGCCGAACTGGCCTGCCACATCGTCAGCAACGGCCACCT
>NZ_JAAQQT010000579.1:0-13962 GCF_011742065.1 Aquabacterium sp. A08 | reverse complement strand
CGCAGCGGCGAGGTGTCGGCCCAGGCCGGGAAGGCGGCCTGCGCGGCGGCCACGGCGGCGTTCACCTCGGCGGTGCTGGCCAGCGCCACGCGGCCGGTCACGGCGCCGGTGGCGGGGTTGAACACGTCTTGCGCGCGGCCGCTGGCGCCGGCGGCCACTTGGCCTTGCACGTAGTGGCCGATGGGGGTGGGGGTCTGGCTCATGGTTCGTCTAAGTGGGGAATATGGCAATGGGGGCCACTGTAGCCGCACCGTCCCGTTTTGAACACTGAGAAATTCTGCGGTCAGCCATAAGCTTGTTTAATATCTGGCCATGGACATTGCCGCCCTGCGCGTGTTCGCCGCCGTGGCCCGCGAGGGCAGCCTGTCGCGCGCGGCCGAACGCCTGCACCTCACCCAGCCCGCCGTCAGCCTGCAGGTCAAAGCCCTGCAGGAACGGCTCAACCTGCGCTTGTTCGAGCGCACCCCGCGCGGCATGCGGCTCACGCCCGACGGCGCCGCGCTGCTGCCCCTGGCCGACAAGGTGCTGGAGGCCCAGCGCGAATTCGTCGGCGCCGCCCAGCGCCTGCACCACCAGGTGCGCGGCACGCTGCGCATCGGCACCATCCTCGACCCCGAATTCACCCGCCTGGGCGCCTTCCTGAAGGCGCTGGTGGAGTCTGCCCCGCAGCTGCAAACCGTGCTGCGCCAGGGCATGAGCGGCGAGGTGCTGGCCCGGCTGGAGGCCGGCGAGCAGGACGTGGGCTTTTACCTGGGCGACCCGAACGAGGAGCGTGCCGGCGCGCCGTTCAAGGTGCGCGCGCTCACCCCCTTCACCTACCGCGTGCTGGCGCCGGCCGGCTGGGGCCCGCAGGTGCTGGGGCAGGACTGGCGCGGCCTGGCCAGCCTGCCGTGGATCGAAACCCCCGCCGCCAGCGCCCACCACCGGCTGCTGCGCCGCGCGTTGGCGCCGCAGGGCCTGGCCGTGCGCCGTGTGGCGCAGGTGGACCAGGAAGCGTCCATGCTGGACCTGGTGCGCTCCGGCGTGGGCCTGAGCTTGGTGCGCGATTCGGTGGCGATTCGGGAAGCCCAGGCGCGCGGCCTGGTGGTGGCCGACCGGGTGGCGCTGGACTGCGTGCTCAGTTTTGTGTGCCTGGCCGCTCGAGCGGCCGAGCCGCCGATCGAGGCGGCTTGGGCGGCGTTGGGGGAGGTGTGGGGGTGAGTTCGTCGAGAGTTGCTGCGTAGCCAGAGGCCCACGATGCCTGCCGTCGAGTGCCACGAATGCCCCAAGCGTTTGATAAATAAGCTATAAAGTCCCCATGTATTGAGCGGTTCAAAAATCGCCGGTCCAGGGAGGGACATGCTGAAAAAAACAGAACGTTTGCACCACCTGGTGGGGTTGTTGCGGGCGCGGCGCCGCATCACCCGCACCGAGCTGCAGGACGCAACGGGCAGCTCCCGCGCCACGCTCATGCGCGACTTGGCCTGGTTGCGCGACGAGCTGGGCCACCCCATTCATTGGGACCCGGTGCTGCAGTGCTACCAATGGCGCTCGACCGGCCCGACGGCAGATGCGCCTCAAGAGCTAGCGGGCTTGTGGTTCAAGCCTTCGGAGGTGCTGGCGCTGTTGACGCTGGAGCACTTGCTCAAAGCCATACAGCCGGGCGATCTGATGCAGCGGCATTTGGAGCCGCTGGAGTGGCGGCTCCAACAAATACTGCGCCAGTCCGGCCTGGAAACCACCGCCGCCCACGAATTGAGCGGGCGCGTCCGCGTCATTGGCCTGATGCAGCGGCGCGTGCCACCGCAGTGCTTCGAGACCGTGGGGCTGGCGCTCACCCAACGCCAGCGTCTGCGTTTTCACTACCAGGCGCGCGGCTCCGGCCAGAGCAGCGAACGCAGCGTCTCGCCCCAGCGCCTCGTCCACTACCGCAGCAACTGGATGCTGGACGCGTGGTGCCACGCGCGCGACGAACTGCGCAGCTTCAGCCTCGACAACATCCGTCAGCCGCACATTGAAGGCACACCGGCCATCGACGTGCCCGAAGACGAGCTGGACCAGACCCTGGGCAACGGCTACGGCATCTTCAGCGGCAAGGCCGTGCAATGGGCCACGCTGCGCTTTTCGCCCGAGCGCGCCCGCTGGGTGGCGGCGGAGCAGTGGCACCCGGCGCAGAAAGGCGAGTGGGACCGCGAGGGGCGCTGGCTGCTGCAGATTCCGTACAGCGACGACCGCGAGTTGGTGATGGACATCCTGCGGCACACGCCGGAGGTGGAGGTGTTGGGGCCTGCGGCGTTGCGCGAGCGGGTGCTGGAGCAGATGCGGGAGGGGGTGGCTCGGTGGGGTGTCTCATGAATTGAGACCGATGCGCCTCAAACTCCCAACCAAGTGATGAACACATCAAGCATGAACTCGACGCATACAGAATCAGCTAGACAGGCCATCGCTCACGTTCGGGCGGACGCGAGTGTTCAGCCACTGAGAACGCACCTTGAAAGCGTCGGTGGGCTCGCCGCAACGTTTGCTGCTAAGTTCAGGCTGCAAAAGCACGGTGAGCTAATTGGCTTACTCCACGACCTTGGCAAGTACAGCGACGAGTTTCAGTCGTACATCAAGTCCGCAACTGGCTTGATCAACCAGGATGAAGACGAGGACTTTGTCGATGCAACCGGCCTGAAGGGCAAGGTGGATCACTCAACCAGTGGGGCCCAGCTCATCTGGAGGGAACTGGCTTCCAGAAGTCCAGCACACCATGCCATAGCCCAGGTGATGGCCCTTTGCGTGGCGTCGCACCACTCAGGATTGATCGATTGCCTGACGCTGAACCCGGGGCGCCCTGTCGAGGACGGGTTTTCCAAACGCATCAGCAAGGAACATGAGAAAACACACTTGCATGAAGTGGTCTCCAGGATGGAGCTTGCGATCAGGGGGCGCGTTGAGGCACTTCTGGAGGACGCAGACCTGACCAATGGGCTGCTGCTGTGGCTCCGCAATCTGCATGACAAGGCACCAGGTGCAAGCAAAGAAGAAAAGAATCAGAGTCCTTCCCAAAAACTTCAGCAAGGGCTCTTGGTGCGGGCACTGTTCAGCTGTCTGATCGACGCAGATCGAATCGATTCAGCAGACTTCGAGTATCCAGGGCGAGCGCGTCACCGATACCTTGGGAGATATGAAGAATGGGACGCGCTTGTTCAGCGCCTGGAGCGCCATATAGAGGTCTTCCCTTCTGTTCATCCGATTGATGCGCTTAGGCGAGACATATCCGATCACTGTTGCGCGGCCTCAGCTCGGCCATCCGGTGATGTCTATTCCTTGACCGTGCCGACCGGTGGGGGAAAGACGCTCGCCAGTCTGCGGTTTGCGCTGCACCACGCCAAGCGGCATCGCATGGATCGGGTCATCTATGTCATTCCCTTTACGTCCATCATTGACCAAAACGCTGAGGTGGTCCGTCGCATCCTGGAGCCAGAAGGAGTCCAGTCTGGCAGTGTCGTGCTTGAGCACCATTCGAACCTGACGCCAGACAAGCAGCACTGGCGCTCCAAGATGCTCTCGGAGAACTGGGACGCGCCCGTGGTCTACACCACGATGGTTCAGTTGCTGGAAACGCTTTTTGGCGCAGGAACGCGGGGCGCGCGGCGATTGCATCAGCTTGCGAACTCTGTGCTGATATTCGACGAAGTGCAAAGCCTGCCGATCAACTGCGTGCATCTCTTCAACAGTGCGATGAACTTCCTTGTCGATCACTGCAGGTCGACCGTCGTGTTGTGTACCGCCACACAACCATTGCTTCACGAGGTGAACCCAAGCAGAGGTGCTATTCGTCTGTCAGAGCGGCACGACATCATGCCAAACGTTGCCAAGCTCTTCGATGACTTGAAGCGCGTCGAGGTGTCCTACCGTAGAAAGCCTGGGGGGTGGTCACTGGCAGAAGTGAGCGACCTGGCCATCGAGCAGGTCAATGAGGTGGGTAGCTGTCTGGTGATTGCCAACACAAAGAAAGTTGCTCAAGCAGTTTTTCAGCTGTGTCGCCAGCACCCAGATGCAGAAGTCTTTCATCTCAGTACAGGCATGTGTCCCACTCACCGAAAAAACAAACTCAACGCAATCCGGTCGCGCCTCCAATCAGACGCCGTGCAGCCGACGCTGTGTGTCAGCACGCAGTTGATCGAGGCCGGGGTGGACGTCGATTTCGGGACAGTCATTCGATTCTCGGCTGGCCTTGACTCAGTGGCACAAGCTGCTGGCCGTTGCAATCGGAACGGTCGCCGGACGGTGGGGATGGTCTACGTGGTCAATCCCCGAGCCGAAGATGAGAACCTGAGCAGCCTTCATGACATCCGCATCGGAAAGGAAAAGGCGGAAGGGGTTCTGACCGACTTCGCCGAAGACCCGTCTCGCTTCAATGGAAGTTGCATCGGTCCCGCCGCCATGTCGCGCTACTACCGAGAGTACTTCTTCGCGAGATCGGCCGACATGAGCTACCCATTGGCTCGGGATGTGACCGGGAGAGATGACGATCTTCTGAGCTTGTTGGGTGCTAACGAAAAGGCCGCCAGCGACTACGCGCAGAACCATGGAAGAACACCGCCGCCGCTTCGCTTTCGACAGTCGTTCATGACAGCCGCCAAGGCATTCAAAGCCATTAACGCGCCCACGCAAGGCGTCATTGTTCCGTACTCCTCAGAAGGGACGGCGCTGATTGCTGATTTGTGCGCCGCCTTCCTGCCGGAGAAAGAGTTTGAGTTGCTGCGGAGAGCGCAGCAATACAGTGTCAACGTGTTTGCTCATCAGTTAGACGCGCTGAGCAAAGCTGGAGCCATTCGGGAGGTCCGAGAGGGAACTGGAATCTTGTACCTCGCGGATTCGCGTTACTACAGTGATGAGTTCGGTTTGTCAGATACGCCCACCGGGCTTATGGAGGATCTTCATGGGTAGTCGAAACAGCATCGAGTTCAAGGTATGGGCACGCCATGCGCTGTTCACCGATCCATTGACCCGTGTGGGTGGCGAGAAGTGCTCATACCACTTGCCCACGTATGAGGCGTTGAAGGGTATTGCCAAGTCCATCTACTGGAAGCCGACTTTTGTGTGGGTCGTTGATGAGGTGCGGGTGATTAAGCCCATACGAACGCAGACCAAGGGCACCAAGCCCATTGATTACGGCGGTGGTAACACGCTCGCGATCTACACATTTCTGGCGGATGTGGAATACCAGGTGCGTGCGCACTTTGAGTGGAACGAACACCGACCAGAGCTTGAGGACGACAGGATAGAGGGCAAGCATTTCGCGATTGCGCAGAGGTCCCTTGCTTTGGGTGGCCGACAAGACATCTTCCTGGGCACTCGCGACTGCCAAGGCTACGTGGAGCCCTGTGCCTTTGGCGACGGTGCGGGTCACTACGACGACATCGATGAAGTTGCGTACGGATTGAGCTTTCACGGGTTCGACTATCCCGATGAGACGGGGAGCCCCGTTCTGCAGGCAAGGTTCTGGCAACCGAGGATGGTTAACGGGCGAGTCCAGTTTCCCAGGCCGGATGCCTGCAGTATCCGCAAGGACATTCGGCCGATGGGTGCCAAGAAATTCGGGCAAGGCAAGTTGCGCAGCGTCGGCCTCGAAGCAGCTGATCTGGAGGTGTGAGATGAGTTGGCTGCACAAGCTGAACGAAACCTACGACGCTTGCCGGGGAAACGAACCGGAAGGGGCAGAGAAGCTGCTTCCTGTTAGCCATGCCTACCAGCAAGCGCATATTGAGGTCACCATCGATTCTTCCGGGCAATTCGAGTCGGCAAGGTTCATAGGGAAAGTCGAGACGGCGATTCCTGCGACCGAAGCATCGGCCGGTCGTGTGGGGACAAAACCACCACCACATCCTCTCTGCGACAAGGTCCAGTACTGCGCCGGTGACTATCCAGAATTCGGTGGAGCAAAACCGTCCTTCTTCACGGAATATCAAGAGCAGCTCGCGAACTGGTGCCAATCTCCTTTCGTGCATCGCAAGGCCCAGGCAGTGCTGAACTACATCAGCAGCAACAGTCTCACAGCAGACTTGGTCAAAGAGCGTGTGCTGCACGTTGGTCCTGACAATATGCTGCTGACGCGGTGGACAGATCCCAGCGACACACCAGAGATCTTCAAGGTGCTGACCGCCAAGGCGGGCGAACGTGATCAAGGCGATGCGTTGATTCGCTGGCAGGTGCGTGACCCGGATCAACTCCCTTCGGAGGTCTGGCTAGATGAGAGCCTTCAGGATTCATGGGCCAGATTTGATGCTTCTACCAAGTCGGCCAAGGGGCTGTGCTTGGTTACTGGCGAACTGCAAGCCAACCTGGCGGCCAGTCATCCCAAGCGCATTCGACATGCGGGAGATGGTGCCAAGCTGATCAGCGCAAACGACAGTTCGGGATACACGTTTCGGGGGCGTTTTACCGACGACACGGGCTTTCAAGCAAGTGGCGTCGGTTATGAGGTCACACAGAAAGCGCACAACGCATTGCGTTGGTTGATCCATCGGCAAGCCTATAGGCAGGGTGATCAGGTCATTGTTTGCTGGGCAGTTGGTGGGACACCTGTTCCTGACCCCTTCTTGAGCACGCTTGACCTGATTGATGAACCGGGTGAGATCGAGTCTGCACCGCAACTTGAGCTGCATGCCGATGCCGGGCAGGCCCTTGCTCAGCGACTTAGGCAGAAGCTGCGCGGCTATGGCGCCCAGCTTGGCGCAACAGACGATGTGGTGGTGATGGGATTGGACTCTGCGACACCTGGGCGCATGGCCATCACCTACTACCGCGAGCTGAAGGGATCAGAACTTTTGGAGCGGGTGGAAAGCTGGCACATCCGCCATGCCTGGTTTCAAAACTTCAGCAAGGAGAAGCGATTCGTTGGAGCGCCCGCACCCCATGACATCGCGGAGTGCGCCTACGGTCGTCGTCTGGACGAGAAGCTCAAGAAGGCCGTGGTTGAGCGCCTGCTTCCATCGATCATTGATGGTCAGCCTCTGCCCCGCGATCTGGTGAGTTCAGTCATCCGACGCGCCTGCAACCGCGTGGGCCTGGATCATTGGGAATGGGAAAAGTGCCTGGGCATTGCCTGCGGCTTGTATCGAGGTTTTTGCAACAGAGAGGACTATCAAATGGACTTGGAAGCTGACCGGTGCAGCCGGGACTATCTGTATGGGCGCCTGCTGGCCTTGGCCGAGCGCATTGAGAGCCTCGCGCTGCATGTCGGTGGCGAGAAGCGCGACACCGCGGCTACAAAGTTGATGCAGCGTTTTGCTGACCGGCCGGCCAGCACCTGGCGGACCATTGAGTTGGCTTTGGCCCCGGCGAAATCTCGCTTGCGTGCAAAACGCGGCGGGGCGATGCATGAACTGGACAAGCTGCACGACGAAATCGTTGCCTCATTTCGTGGCGATGACTTCATGGACAACAAGGCGCTGACGGGTGAGTTTTTGCTGGGTTACCACTGCCAACGCCGTGCGCTGATGCAACCCAAGGCAACCGAGTCCGACACTCCCCAAGAATCTACTGACGACTGACCAGAGAGGAACACACCATGACCATCCTGCAAAACAAGATCGACTTCGCCGTGATCATTCGCGTAAAGAACGCCAATCCGAACGGAGACCCACTGAACGGCAACCGGCCGCGCACCGATTACGCCAACTTCGGCGAGATGAGCGACGTCGCTCTCAAACGAAAGATCCGAGACCGGCTGTTGGAGCGGTGGGTCGAAGCGGGAAAGAACGACGATGGCAACATGATCTTTGTCCAGTCGGATGATCGAAAAGCCGATGAGGCCAAGAGTCTGCGTGCCCGTGCCGAAGCCGTTCTCGGGAAAGAACTGGGTGGGGACAAGACGGCGGAGATAGCGTGCAAAAAGTGGATCGATGTGCGCGCTTTTGGGCAGTTGTTTGCGTTGAAAGGCGGCAAGAAGGCTGGGAAGAAAAAGGAAGACGGCGCCGATGATGAAGGCGATACCGGTGTGTCGATTGGCATACGTGGTCCGGTGACCGTGCAGTCTGCATTCAGCATTGAGCCCATCGATGTGACCAGCATGCAGATCACCAAGAGCGTCAGTGGCGAAGGTGATGGCTCGAAGCGAGGCTCCGACACCATGGGGATGAAGCATCGCGTGGACCATGGTGTGTATGCCTTCTACGGCAGCATGAATCCCCAACTGGCTGAAAAGACGAAGTTCTCTGAAGCCGATGCCGAGGCCATCAAAGCGGTGTTGCCACGTTTGTTCGAGAACGACGAGTCTTCGGCGCGCCCAGCAGGCAGCATGGAGGTGCTCAAGGTGCTCTGGTGGCGGCACAACAGCAAGGCCGGTCAGTACTCGGCAGCGAAGGTTCACCGTTCCGTTGTGGTCAACGCTGACGGTTCTTACGCGCTCACCAATTTGCCTGACCTCGTTCCAGAAGAGTTGGACGGCTTCTGACGTCAGAGATGGGTATGGCCAGTCTTGAAGAAGACCCCATCCCCCTGTCAGCACTGCAGCACTGGGCGTACTGTCCACGGCAGTGCGGCCTGATCCATCTGGATCAGGCCTTTGACGAGAACGTCCACACCCTGCGGGGGCAGGCCGTGCACAAGCGGGTGGATCAACCGGGTGTTGAGACCGCCAAGGGCGTGCGGGTGGAGCATGCACTGCCGCTATGGCACGATCACTTGGGCCTGATTGGAAAGGCCGATGTGGTGGAGTTTGACAAGGCCAGGCGACCTTACCCCGTTGAATACAAACAAGGCAGCAGGCACAAAGCGGCGAACATAGCTGCTTGCGACGACCTTCAATTGGCTGCCCAGGCCATGTGTCTGGAAACGATGTTTGGGGTCGATGTCCCTGAGGGGGCAATTTACTATGCCAGTTCAAAACGCCGTCGTGTGGTTGTGATCGATCCTGCGCTGCGCGAGCAGGTACTGCACGTTGTCGATGCCGTGCGCGGCATGTTCCGCACCCAGAAGCTACCCCCACCATTGGAGGGTAGTTCGGCTGTACAGCGTTGCCGCGCTTGTTCTTTGCATGACCGTTGCCAGCCCGAAGCCTGGCAAGGAGTGGCCATGCGACAGGCGAGACAAGCACTTTTCAATCCAGAGGCCGACATGGGCGGCTGAAATCCCTCATGCACTTGCTCAATACCCTGTATGTCAACACGCAAGACAGCTATTTGCGGCTGGACAACGATACGTTGCGTGTCCAGGTGCAGGATGACACCCGCTTGCGTGTACCCCTGCACCATTTGCAGGCGGTCGTGTGTTTTGGCAGGGTTGGGTTGTCTTTGCCCCTTATGCATCGATTGGCCGATGAGGGCGTGGCGCTTGTGCTTTTGGAAGAAAGCGGGCGGTTCAAAGCGCGGTTGGAAGGGGCCACGGCAGGCAACGTGTTGTTGCGTCGAGCCCAGCATCTGCAGTCGTTAAATGCGGCGTTTACCTTGGACTTTGCGCGGGCTTGTGTGGCCGGGAAGGTCCGCAACTCTCGGCAGGTTTTGCAGCGCGGTGCCAGAGAGGCGAAAACAGCGAGCGAAGCGGCGTTGCTGACGCGCGGCGCGCAGGATTTGGCGGCCACGCTTCGGGCGCTTCCTAGCGCTTGTGACTTGGATGTGTTGCGAGGACTGGAGGGCGAGGCGGCCCGACAGTACTTCGAGTGTCAGCCTTTGTTGCTCAAAGCGGACTTGCGTCCGACTTTTTCTATGAATGGCCGCACGCGACGACCGCCGCGTGATCGTATGAATGCTTTATTGTCGTTTCTGTATGCCATGTGGATGAACGATTGCCGTAGCGCATTGGAGGCTGTGGGTCTCGATCCGCAGGTGGGGTTTTTGCATGCACTGCGCCCAGGGCGCGCGGCGTTGGCTCTGGATTTGATGGAGGAGTTCAGGCCGTTTGCCGATCGTCTGGCCTTGTCCTTGGTGAACCGCGGACAAATTCGCGCAGGTGACTTTCTTGTACGAGAAGGTGGTGGCGTTTCTTTGACGGACGAGGCACGCAAGGCGGTTGTTGTGGCCTTCCAGGAGCGCAAGCAAGAGGAGGTTCGACACCCGGTCTTGGCACAGGTCCTGCCTTTGGGATTGGTGCCGCTGGTGCAGGCCCGTTTGATGGCTCGCGCCATTCGTGCCGAGACGGACGCCGGGGGTGAGCCGTTGTCTTATTTGCCGTTTTTGGTTCGATGAGGGGCGTGCGGTGCTGATCATCGTCTGCTACGACGTCAATACCGAGACTTCAGCCGGAAGACGCAGGCTGAGGCGGGTTGCGAAGGTCTGCGAAAGTACAGGGCAGCGAGTACAGAAGTCGGTTTTCGAGTGCCGTGTTGATCTCATGGGCTTCGAGGTGCTGGAGCAGCGTCTGCTTGCCGAAATCAATCCCGAACAAGATTGCCTCCGCTTGTACCGCTTGCCAGATACACGGGGTGCAGAAGTGCGTGAATATGGGAACTTTAAGGCCGTAAATTTCGACGGTCCGTTGGTCATGTGACGTACCCTTTGCGGACTTAGGATTTAAGATCACAACGCGAACCCCAAGTGCCGTGAGCTGCTCTGAGTGGTTCGCGCCTTCCCCAGCCCTTTGATTTTTATGAAAAAACCACCGATTGCTAATGCTGGTGAGGCACGTACACGCGTGTTGCACTGTGGGTTCGCGCAAGATGGGGTTTTTATGGCTTCAAATCTGGAGGTTGCAAGGGAAGGGCTCGCCTGCCAGCAATGGCGGGCGTGGATTGAAACCTCCTGAACGGCACGAAATGAAACCGAGCAACACGCTCGCCTGCCAGCAATGGCGGGCGTGGATTGAAACGCCCAGGTGTTGTCGGTGATGCCGAAGCCCGCCACGCTCGCCTGCCAGCAATGGCGGGCGTGGATTGAAACCACGCGCTGAGCGCCGACGGCGACGTCAAGGACGGCTCGCCTGCCAGCAATGGCGGGCGTGGATTGAAACGACCAGACCGGCGCCGTCGTGGTGGTGGTCCGGGGCTCGCCTGCCAGCAATGGCGGGCGTGGATTGAAACCAGACAGCAACAGCACTGCCATCGTCAGCGGCCACGGCTCGCCTGCCAGCAATGGCGGGCGTGGATTGAAACATGCTGACGAACCCCATCGGCATCGCGCTGGCCGGCTCGCCTGCCAGCAATGGCGGGCGTGGATTGAAACATGAGCGCACGGTGTACGGGTGGCAGGCCCAGGACGCTCGCCTGCCAGCAATGGCGGGCGTGGATTGAAACAGCCACCCAGGCGGGGCGGTGTTGGCCGCGAAGTGCTCGCCTGCCAGCAATGGCGGGCGTGGATTGAAACGACACCAGCCTGGGGATTAGCAACATCACCACCGAGCTCGCCTGCCAGCAATGGCGGGCGTGGATTGAAACCAGCCTGGCCGGCGTGGCCGCCCTCGTCATGATCCGCTCGCCTGCCAGCAATGGCGGGCGTGGATTGAAACCCGAGACCGGCGCCAAGATCGAGGTGTCGCTGGGCGCTCGCCTGCCAGCAATGGCGGGCGTGGATTGAAACAGCGACCGGTCGGGGTAGGGCAGGTCCGGGTACTTGCTCGCCTGCCGTAAGCGTGCGGTCATCCCACCCTTGAGGTCGACGGCCCAAGCGGCAACGATGGTGTCCACCAAACGAGATAGGTGGACACCATGACTGAAGCGAAGATCAAGACCCGTCGGCGCCACAGCGCCGAACTCAAACAGCAGATCCTGGCCGAGTGCGCCCAGCCCGGAGCCTCGGTGGCCAGCGTGGCGCTATCGCACGGCATCAACGCCAACGTCGTGCACAAGTGGCGCCGACTGGCTCATGCCCCGAGCACAGAGGTGCAAGTCCCGACCTTCGTGCCTGTGGCGTTACCTGCGCCCAGCTGCGCGCCGGCTCCAGACATCCGCATCGAGTTGCGCCGTGGCGCCACCTGCGTGTCGCTGACCTGGCCGGTCTCGGCCGCCGAGCACTGCGCGGCCTGGATGCGGGACCTGCTCAAGTGATCCGCATCGACGCCCTGTGGCTGGCCACCGAGCCACTGGACATGCGTGCCGGAACAGAGTCGGCCCTGGCCCGTGTGGTGGCTGTCTTCGGCGCAGCACATCCGCATCACGCCTACCTGTTTGCCAACCGGCGTGCCAACCGCATGAAGGTGCTGGTGCACGACGGCATCGGGGTGTGGCTGGCAGCGCGGCGCCTGAACAGTGGCAAGTTCGTCTGGCCGCGTGAGGGGGCATTGACCGCTACGCTCAGCCGTCCACAGTTCGATGCTCTGGTGCTGGGCCTGCCCTGGCAGCGCCTGGCCGATGGTGGTGTCATCACCGTGCTCTGAATCTGATTGCTGGCCTTCTGCCTGCCAATTGGTGCATGCGCCAATGGCGCAGCGGTGTCGGTGCTGGCACAGTCATGCTCATGGTGGTGGAGCCGCAATCGCTGGAGAGCCTGAGCGCCGAGCAACTGCGCTCGGCGCTGCTGTCCATGCTGCAGGCCGCTGCCGCCAAGGACCAGGAACTGGCCTTCAAGCAGACCCTCATCGACAAGCTCACGCACGAGAACGCGCTCTTGAAGCGCATGAAGTTCGCAGCCCAGTCCGAACGCTTCAACCCCGAGCAAAAGAGCCTGCTCGAAGACGAGATCGAGGCCGACCTGGCGGCCGTGGCCAGCGAGATCGACGCGCTGGCGCAGACGCAAACACCGCCCACTCCCGAGAAGAAACAAGCCAAGCGCCTGCCCCTGCCGGCGCACCTGCCGCGCCGCGAGATCCGCCACGAACCCACGTCTACCACCTGCGCATGCGGCTGCCAGATGAAACGCGTGGGCGAGGACGTGGCCGAGAAGCTGGACTACGTGCCCGGTGTCTTCAGCGTGGAGCGCCATATCCGCGGCAAGTGGGCCTGCGCCCAGTGCGAGACCATTCAACAGGCGCCGGTCCAGGCGCACGTCATTGACAAAGGCATCCCCACCACGGGCCTGCTGGCCCAGGTGCTGGTGGGCAAATACGCAGATCATCTGCCGCTGTACCGCCAGGAGGCGATCTTCGGCCGCGCCGGCCTGGCCATCCCGCGCTCGACCCTGGCGCAATGGGTAGGCACCTGCGGGGTGCGGTTGCAGCCGCTGGTCGAGGCCTTGAAGGACGAGATCCTCAGCCACCGGGTGCTGCACGCCGATGAGACACCGGTGGCCATGCTCAAGCCCGGCGATGGCAAGACGCATCGCGCCTACCTCTGGGCCTATGCGCCGGGGGCGTTCGAGGGCATCAAAGCCGTGGTCTACGACTTCTGCGAGTCCCGCTCGGGCGAGCATGCCCGGCGCTTCCTAGGCCATGGCACCGACAAGGCCTGGAAGGGAAGCCTGACCTGCGACGACTTCGGCGGCTACAAGGCCCTGATCGCCAGCGGCGTGACCGAGGTGGGCTGCCTGGCCCACGCCCGGCGCAAGTTCTTCGATCTGCACGCGGCCAACCAGAGCCAGATCGCCGAGTTCGCCCTCCAACAGTTCGCCCGGGTCTATGAGATCGAGCGCGAAGTCAAGGAACTGGGCGCCGAACAACGGCAAATCGTTCGACAGCAGCAGACAAGGCCGATCCTGGACGCCCTGCACGAATGGATGACGCTGCAACGGCGCCAGGTCCCCGACGGATCGGCAACCGCCAAAACACTGGACTACAGCCTGCGGCGCTGGGTGGCGCTGACCCGGTTTGCAGATGACGGACAACTGCCCGTGGACAACAACTGGATCGAGAACCAGATCCGGCCCATTGCCATCGGCCGCAACAACTGGCTGTTTGCCGGTAGCCTGCGCGCGGGCCAGAGAGCGGCGGCCGTCATGAGTCTGATCCAGTCGGCACGCATGAACGGGCACGACCCGTATGCCTACCTCAAGGATGTGCTCACGCGGCTGCCAACGCACAAGGCCAGTCGCATCGACGAACTCTTGCCGCATCGCTGGCAAACCGGTGCCATCTGAGTCTCAGCCATGACCGCCAGTGGCGGTCAACATGGGATCACCGCGCGCTTAC
>NZ_JAAQQT010000578.1:0-4450 GCF_011742065.1 Aquabacterium sp. A08 | reverse complement strand
TTCCACAGCGTCATCGTCGTCACCGACCGGCAGGTGCTGGACAAGCAGCTGCAAGACGCCATCACCCAGATCGAGCACCAGACCGGCGTGGTCAAGGCGGTGGACCGGGATACTTCCAACCTGCCCAAGAGCCATCAACTGGCCCAGGCCATGCTGGCGGGCACGCCCATCATCGTCTGCACGCTGCAAACCTTCCCGCATGCCCAAGAGGCCATCTTGAAGGAGCAGAGCCTGCGCGAGCGCCGCTTTGCCGTGATCATCGACGAGGCGCACAGCAGCACCGGCGGCAGCACCGCCGACGACCTGCGCTACGTGCTCACCGGCCAGAGCGAAGAGGAGTGGGACCAGCTCAGCGCGTACGACAAGCTGTCCGTCTGGCAGGCCTCCCGCCAGCGACCCGGCAACGCCAGCTACTTCGCCTTCACCGCCACGCCCAAGCACAGCACCTTGATGCTGTTTGGCCGCCCGCTCAATCCGGCACTGCCCGTTAGCAAGGACAACCCACCGGCTCCCTTCCACCTGTACAGCATGCAGCAGGCCATCGATGAGGGCTTCATCCTCGATGTGCTGCAGAACTACACCTCGTATTCCCTGGCCTACAAGCTGGCCTCGGACATGGCGGTGGCGGCAGACCAGCGTGTCGATGAAAAGTCCGGCAAACGGTCGCTGGCCAAGTGGATGTCCTTGCACCCCACCAACGTGGGCCAGAAGGTCAAGCTCATCGTCGAGCACTTCCGCACCAACGTGGCTCAACTGCTCAACGGCCAGGCCAAGGCCATGGTGGTGACCAGTTCACGCGCCTCGGCCGTGAGCTACGCCCGCATGCTCAAGAAGTATTGCGACGAGCGTGGCTACACCGACCTGCACGCCATGGTGGCCTTCAGCGGTGACGTGCCCAACCAGGACAAGCAAACCGGCGTGTTGATCGCCGAAGAGCTGCCCAAGGACCACCAATTCGACGAAATCACCCTGAACCCCAACCTGCGTGGCCGTGACATGCGCAAGGCGTTCGACACGCCGGAGTACCAGGTGATGATCGTGGCCAACAAGTTCCAGACCGGGTTTGACCAGCCCAAGCTGGTGGCCATGTACGTGGACAAGAAGATCTCAGGCGTGGAAGCGGTGCAGACCCTGTCGCGCCTGAACCGCACCTACCCCGGCAAAGACAAGACCTACGTCATCGACTTCGTGAACAAGTCCGAAGAGATCCTGGCGGCGTTCAAGACCTACTACCGCGATGCCCAGGTGTCCGACGTGCAGGACGCCAACGTGGTCTATGACCTCAAGAAGTCCCTGGACGCGGCACACATCTACGAGCCAAAGGAAGTGGAGAACTTTGCCGAAGCCATCGTCGGCAAGTACTGCACCCATGAGAAGCTCTACACCATCACCCAGCCCGCCACCGACCGCTTCAACAAGAAGCTGGACGGGCTGACCAAAGAGATCGACAAGTGGGAAAAAGCCTGGGAGCAAGCCAAGTCCGCTGGCAACGTGGTGGGCCAGAACGAGGCCGATGCCTTCCGTGCGGAAGCGTCCCGCGAACGCGACCAGTTGATGATCTTCAGCGGCAGCCTGTCGAAGTTCGTGCGCAACTACGAGTACGTGGCCCAGTTGCTGGACTTCGGTGACCCGGACCTGGAAGCCTTTGCCGGCTTTGCCCGCCTGTTGCGCAAGCGGTTGCACGGCATAGGCGCCGACCAGGTGGACCTGGCCGGCTTGATGTTGACGCACTACCGCATCAAACAGGGCAATCAGC
This sequence comes from Aquabacterium sp. A08, assembly GCF_011742065.1. NCBI lineage: Bacteria > Pseudomonadati > Pseudomonadota > Betaproteobacteria > Burkholderiales > Sphaerotilaceae > Aquabacterium > Aquabacterium sp. A08. The sequence continues at coordinate 2,694 of NZ_JAAQQT010000578.1, read as the reverse complement.
TCAGCGGCGTGGCGCCACAAGGCGAAACACCCACCCTGGACCCCATCACCGAGAACGGCTTGCGCGACCCCAAGGACACGCAGAAAGCCTACCTCGCCGAGCTGGTGGAAAAGCTCAACAACGCCTTTGGCGACGGCATCAGCGACGCCACCGACAAGGTGGCCCTGGCGGTGCACGTGTCAGAAAAGCTGCGCGGTGACGACGTGGTGATGGCCCAGGTGCAAAACAACACCAAAGAACAGGCCATGAAAGCCAACCGTAAGCGCGCGGTGATCCCATGTTGACCGCCACTGGCGGTCATGGCTGAGACTCAGATGGCACCGGTTTGCCAGCGATGCGGCAAGAGTTCGTCGATGCGACTGGCCTTGTGCGTTGGCAGCCGCGTGAGCACATCCTTGAGGTAGGCATACGGGTCGTGCCCGTTCATGCGTGCCGACTGGATCAGACTCATGACGGCCGCCGCTCTCTGGCCCGCGCGCAGGCTACCGGCAAACAGCCAGTTGTTGCGGCCGATGGCAATGGGCCGGATCTGGTTCTCGATCCAGTTGTTGTCCACGGGCAGTTGTCCGTCATCTGCAAACCGGGTCAGCGCCACCCAGCGCCGCAGGCTGTAGTCCAGTGTTTTGGCGGTTGCCGATCCGTCGGGGACCTGGCGCCGTTGCAGCGTCATCCATTCGTGCAGGGCGTCCAGGATCGGCCTTGTCTGCTGCTGTCGAACGATTTGCCGTTGTTCGGCGCCCAGTTCCTTGACTTCGCGCTCGATCTCATAGACCCGGGCGAACTGTTGGAGGGCGAACTCGGCGATCTGGCTCTGGTTGGCCGCGTGCAGATCGAAGAACTTGCGCCGGGCGTGGGCCAGGCAGCCCACCTCGGTCACGCCGCTGGCGATCAGGGCCTTGTAGCCGCCGAAGTCGTCGCAGGTCAGGCTTCCCTTCCAGGCCTTGTCGGTGCCATGGCCTAGGAAGCGCCGGGCATGCTCGCCCGAGCGGGACTCGCAGAAGTCGTAGACCACGGCTTTGATGCCCTCGAACGCCCCCGGCGCATAGGCCCAGAGGTAGGCGCGATGCGTCTTGCCATCGCCGGGCTTGAGCATGGCCACCGGTGTCTCATCGGCGTGCAGCACCCGGTGGCTGAGGATCTCGTCCTTCAAGGCCTCGACCAGCGGCTGCAACCGCACCCCGCAGGTGCCTACCCATTGCGCCAGGGTCGAGCGCGGGATGGCCAGGCCGGCGCGGCCGAAGATCGCCTCCTGGCGGTACAGCGGCAGATGATCTGCGTATTTGCCCACCAGCACCTGGGCCAGCAGGCCCGTGGTGGGGATGCCTTTGTCAATGACGTGCGCCTGGACCGGCGCCTGTTGAATGGTCTCGCACTGGGCGCAGGCCCACTTGCCGCGGATATGGCGCTCCACGCTGAAGACACCGGGCACGTAGTCCAGCTTCTCGGCCACGTCCTCGCCCACGCGTTTCATCTGGCAGCCGCATGCGCAGGTGGTAGACGTGGGTTCGTGGCGGATCTCGCGGCGCGGCAGGTGCGCCGGCAGGGGCAGGCGCTTGGCTTGTTTCTTCTCGGGAGTGGGCGGTGTTTGCGTCTGCGCCAGCGCGTCGATCTCGCTGGCCACGGCCGCCAGGTCGGCCTCGATCTCGTCTTCGAGCAGGCTCTTTTGCTCGGGGTTGAAGCGTTCGGACTGGGCTGCGAACTTCATGCGCTTCAAGAGCGCGTTCTCGTGCGTGAGCTTGTCGATGAGGGTCTGCTTGAAGGCCAGTTCCTGGTCCTTGGCGGCAGCGGCCTGCAGCATGGACAGCAGCGCCGAGCGCAGTTGCTCGGCGCTCAGGCTCTCCAGCGATTGCGGCTCCACCACCATGAGCATGACTGTGCCAGCACCGACACCGCTGCGCCATTGGCGCATGCACCAATTGGCAGGCAGAAGGCCAGCAATCAGATTCAGAGCACGGTGATGACACCACCATCGGCCAGGCGCTGCCAGGGCAGGCCCAGCACCAGAGCATCGAACTGTGGACGGCTGAGCGTAGCGGTCAATGCCCCCTCACGCGGCCAGACGAACTTGCCACTGTTCAGGCGCCGCGCTGCCAGCCACACCCCGATGCCGTCGTGCACCAGCACCTTCATGCGGTTGGCACGCCGGTTGGCAAACAGGTAGGCGTGATGCGGATGTGCTGCGCCGAAGACAGCCACCACACGGGCCAGGGCCGACTCTGTTCCGGCACGCATGTCCAGTGGCTCGGTGGCCAGCCACAGGGCGTCGATGCGGATCACTTGAGCAGGTCCCGCATCCAGGCCGCGCAGTGCTCGGCGGCCGAGACCGGCCAGGTCAGCGACACGCAGGTGGCGCCACGGCGCAACTCGATGCGGATGTCTGGAGCCGGCGCGCAGCTGGGCGCAGGTAACGCCACAGGCACGAAGGTCGGGACTTGCACCTCTGTGCTCGGGGCATGAGCCAGTCGGCGCCACTTGTGCACGACGTTGGCGTTGATGCCGTGCGATAGCGCCACGCTGGCCACCGAGGCTCCGGGCTGGGCGCACTCGGCCAGGATCTGCTGTTTGAGTTCGGCGCTGTGGCGCCGACGGGTCTTGATCTTCGCTTCAGTCATGGTGTCCACCTATCTCGTTTGGTGGACACCATCGTTGCCGCTTGGGCCGTCGACCTCAAGGGTGGGATGACCGCACGCTTAC
>NZ_JAAQQT010000577.1:0-7564 GCF_011742065.1 Aquabacterium sp. A08 | reverse complement strand
GTAAGCGTGCGGTCATCCCACCCTTGAGGTCGACGGCCCAAGCGGCAACGATGGTGTCCACCAAACGAGATAGGTGGACACCATGACTGAAGCGAAGATCAAGACCCGTCGGCGCCACAGCGCCGAACTCAAACAGCAGATCCTGGCCGAGTGCGCCCAGCCCGGAGCCTCGGTGGCCAGCGTGGCGCTATCGCACGGCATCAACGCCAACGTCGTGCACAAGTGGCGCCGACTGGCTCATGCCCCGAGCACAGAGGTGCAAGTCCCGACCTTCGTGCCTGTGGCGTTACCTGCGCCCAGCTGCGCGCCGGCTCCAGACATCCGCATCGAGTTGCGCCGTGGCGCCACCTGCGTGTCGCTGACCTGGCCGGTCTCGGCCGCCGAGCACTGCGCGGCCTGGATGCGGGACCTGCTCAAGTGATCCGCATCGACGCCCTGTGGCTGGCCACCGAGCCACTGGACATGCGTGCCGGAACAGAGTCGGCCCTGGCCCGTGTGGTGGCTGTCTTCGGCGCAGCACATCCGCATCACGCCTACCTGTTTGCCAACCGGCGTGCCAACCGCATGAAGGTGCTGGTGCACGACGGCATCGGGGTGTGGCTGGCAGCGCGGCGCCTGAACAGTGGCAAGTTCGTCTGGCCGCGTGAGGGGGCATTGACCGCTACGCTCAGCCGTCCACAGTTCGATGCTCTGGTGCTGGGCCTGCCCTGGCAGCGCCTGGCCGATGGTGGTGTCATCACCGTGCTCTGAATCTGATTGCTGGCCTTCTGCCTGCCAATTGGTGCATGCGCCAATGGCGCAGCGGTGTCGGTGCTGGCACAGTCATGCTCATGGTGGTGGAGCCGCAATCGCTGGAGAGCCTGAGCGCCGAGCAACTGCGCTCGGCGCTGCTGTCCATGCTGCAGGCCGCTGCCGCCAAGGACCAGGAACTGGCCTTCAAGCAGACCCTCATCGACAAGCTCACGCACGAGAACGCGCTCTTGAAGCGCATGAAGTTCGCAGCCCAGTCCGAACGCTTCAACCCCGAGCAAAAGAGCCTGCTCGAAGACGAGATCGAGGCCGACCTGGCGGCCGTGGCCAGCGAGATCGACGCGCTGGCGCAGACGCAAACACCGCCCACTCCCGAGAAGAAACAAGCCAAGCGCCTGCCCCTGCCGGCGCACCTGCCGCGCCGCGAGATCCGCCACGAACCCACGTCTACCACCTGCGCATGCGGCTGCCAGATGAAACGCGTGGGCGAGGACGTGGCCGAGAAGCTGGACTACGTGCCCGGTGTCTTCAGCGTGGAGCGCCATATCCGCGGCAAGTGGGCCTGCGCCCAGTGCGAGACCATTCAACAGGCGCCGGTCCAGGCGCACGTCATTGACAAAGGCATCCCCACCACGGGCCTGCTGGCCCAGGTGCTGGTGGGCAAATACGCAGATCATCTGCCGCTGTACCGCCAGGAGGCGATCTTCGGCCGCGCCGGCCTGGCCATCCCGCGCTCGACCCTGGCGCAATGGGTAGGCACCTGCGGGGTGCGGTTGCAGCCGCTGGTCGAGGCCTTGAAGGACGAGATCCTCAGCCACCGGGTGCTGCACGCCGATGAGACACCGGTGGCCATGCTCAAGCCCGGCGATGGCAAGACGCATCGCGCCTACCTCTGGGCCTATGCGCCGGGGGCGTTCGAGGGCATCAAAGCCGTGGTCTACGACTTCTGCGAGTCCCGCTCGGGCGAGCATGCCCGGCGCTTCCTAGGCCATGGCACCGACAAGGCCTGGAAGGGAAGCCTGACCTGCGACGACTTCGGCGGCTACAAGGCCCTGATCGCCAGCGGCGTGACCGAGGTGGGCTGCCTGGCCCACGCCCGGCGCAAGTTCTTCGATCTGCACGCGGCCAACCAGAGCCAGATCGCCGAGTTCGCCCTCCAACAGTTCGCCCGGGTCTATGAGATCGAGCGCGAAGTCAAGGAACTGGGCGCCGAACAACGGCAAATCGTTCGACAGCAGCAGACAAGGCCGATCCTGGACGCCCTGCACGAATGGATGACGCTGCAACGGCGCCAGGTCCCCGACGGATCGGCAACCGCCAAAACACTGGACTACAGCCTGCGGCGCTGGGTGGCGCTGACCCGGTTTGCAGATGACGGACAACTGCCCGTGGACAACAACTGGATCGAGAACCAGATCCGGCCCATTGCCATCGGCCGCAACAACTGGCTGTTTGCCGGTAGCCTGCGCGCGGGCCAGAGAGCGGCGGCCGTCATGAGTCTGATCCAGTCGGCACGCATGAACGGGCACGACCCGTATGCCTACCTCAAGGATGTGCTCACGCGGCTGCCAACGCACAAGGCCAGTCGCATCGACGAACTCTTGCCGCATCGCTGGCAAACCGGTGCCATCTGAGTCTCAGCCATGACCGCCAGTGGCGGTCAACATGGGATCACCGCGCGCTTACATCGATTTCGACGTTCGGGTAGTCCGGGGTGTTTCAATCCACGCCCGCCATTGCTGGCAGGCGAGCCCCTCATTCCAGCGGTCGCCAATGTTGCCGTAGATGTGTTTCAATCCACGCCCGCCATTGCTGGCAGGCGAGCCCGGCTGCACGACCAGGACGATGGCGAGGATGGGTGGTTTCAATCCACGCCCGCCATTGCTGGCAGGCGAGCCCTGGGCAAGACGGCCATCGCCATGACCATCGGGCTGTTTCAATCCACGCCCGCCATTGCTGGCAGGCGAGCCCCGCACGGTGGATGCCTGGTGCGTGGACCTGACCGAGTTTCAATCCACGCCCGCCATTGCTGGCAGGCGAGCCCCTGAGCTGGCTGGGGTGCTGTTTGGCGCGGACGAGTTTCAATCCACGCCCGCCATTGCTGGCAGGCGAGCCCGGGTTGGCCAGGGCGTTCAGGGCGCGCATCACGCTGTTTCAATCCACGCCCGCCATTGCTGGCAGGCGAGCCCGCCCGGGGGGTGATGAGCCCGGCCCAGGCATTTTGGTTTCAATCCACGCCCGCCATTGCTGGCAGGCGAGCCCCCCGCACCTGAATCGCCCGCAGGATTTCCCACATGTTTCAATCCACGCCCGCCATTGCTGGCAGGCGAGCCCCCTTGGCCTTGCGCGGCTCAAACGCAGCCCGCTCGTTTCAATCCACGCCCGCCATTGCTGGCAGGCGAGCGATCCGGGCCGGGGTGGCGCCGCGGGATGCGGTTGTTTCAATCCACGCCCGCCATTGCTGGCAGGCGAGCGCCAGCAGCACATCCGCCGCATCCCGAATGCGAATGTTTCAATCCACGCCCGCCATTGCTGGCAGGCGAGCCCTTCCAGCGGAGGTTTTCTTTGCCTGTGTTGCGGTTTCAATCCACGCCCGCCATTGCTGGCAGGCGAGCGCCCAGCCCGTTGCCAAGGACGCCCCGGTTCGGCACGTTTCAATCCACGCCCGCCATTGCTGGCAGGCGAGCTCCACGTCCACATCGCCACCGAGGCCCCGGGTGATGTTTCAATCCACGCCCGCCATTGCTGGCAGGCGAGCGCTGGACAGGCGCAGCCTGGGTGCCGGCATCGCTGTTTCAATCCACGCCCGCCATTGCTGGCAGGCGAGCTGGGCGGGCATTGAGCTGGAGGAGGTGCGCCTGTGTTTCAATCCACGCCCGCCATTGCTGGCAGGCGAGCGCCCCATGCTCCGCCGCCAACAGCGCCGCCAGCTTGTTTCAATCCACGCCCGCCATTGCTGGCAGGCGAGCGGTTCGGCCAGGTGGTGCTGCAGCAAACCACCGTGTTTCAATCCACGCCCGCCATTGCTGGCAGGCGAGCAGTCAAGAACGCATTGGCCGCACCGCCCAGCGCGGGTTTCAATCCACGCCCGCCATTGCTGGCAGGCGAGCCGCGGATGTGCGGTGCACCGACGCCCGCAGACGGGTTTCAATCCACGCCCGCCATTGCTGGCAGGCGAGCGCGGCGGCATGGCCGGCGACACCCTGGCGGCCATTGTTTCAATCCACGCCCGCCATTGCTGGCAGGCGAGCGTCATTCCCGGCTGGACCAAGGCGCGCTGTTCACGTTTCAATCCACGCCCGCCATTGCTGGCAGGCGAGCGGCGCAGTACAAGCCAGCCGCCCTGGCCTACATCGTTTCAATCCACGCCCGCCATTGCTGGCAGGCGAGCGGCGTGTTGCTGGCGGCCCTGCTGGCCATGGCGAGTTTCAATCCACGCCCGCCATTGCTGGCAGGCGAGCGCCGCCAGGCGTGGTTTGTGGCCAGCGACGTGATGTTTCAATCCACGCCCGCCATTGCTGGCAGGCGAGCGCGCAGGGCCGGGTGTACGTGCGCTGGATGGGCGAGTTTCAATCCACGCCCGCCATTGCTGGCAGGCGAGCCGCCCGACACCTGAACCGCCAGACGCAGGTTATCGTTTCAATCCACGCCCGCCATTGCTGGCAGGCGAGCTCTCCACCTCCTTGGCCGCGCTGCCCAGGTACTGGTTTCAATCCACGCCCGCCATTGCTGGCAGGCGAGCATGGGGGATGACCTGATTGAGGACTTGGCGGTGATGTTTCAATCCACGCCCGCCATTGCTGGCAGGCGAGCTGGAATGCGGCGGTGCTGCCGGGGTGGCAGAAGTGGTTTCAATCCACGCCCGCCATTGCTGGCAGGCGAGCACGTGGGCGAGAGGGCGGTGGCCTGATGGGGCGCGGTTTCAATCCACGCCCGCCATTGCTGGCAGGCGAGCAAGTTGTGCAGGATTTTTGAGATTTTGCACTGCCGTTTCAATCCACGCCCGCCATTGCTGGCAGGCGAGCTGCCAGTCGTGGGCATGGAGACTGCAGAGGTCAAGTTTCAATCCACGCCCGCCATTGCTGGCAGGCGAGCGCCGCTGGTACCGACCGGTGGCATCAAGGTGCGGGTGTTTCAATCCACGCCCGCCATTGCTGGCAGGCGAGCGCGTGGCGGCGGTGGACTACCGCGGCGCGGTGACGTTTCAATCCACGCCCGCCATTGCTGGCAGGCGAGCCGCAAGGCCCAGTCCGAGCTGGCCAACCAGACCATGTTTCAATCCACGCCCGCCATTGCTGGCAGGCGAGCCCTGGCCGTCAATGGCGACCAGCCCGTGGGCGAGGTGGTTTCAATCCACGCCCGCCATTGCTGGCAGGCGGTAAGCGCGCGGTGATCCCATGTTGACCGCCACTGGCGGTCATGGCTGAGACTCAGATGGCACCGGTTTGCCAGCGATGCGGCAAGAGTTCGTCGATGCGACTGGCCTTGTGCGTTGGCAGCCGCGTGAGCACATCCTTGAGGTAGGCATACGGGTCGTGCCCGTTCATGCGTGCCGACTGGATCAGACTCATGACGGCCGCCGCTCTCTGGCCCGCGCGCAGGCTACCGGCAAACAGCCAGTTGTTGCGGCCGATGGCAATGGGCCGGATCTGGTTCTCGATCCAGTTGTTGTCCACGGGCAGTTGTCCGTCATCTGCAAACCGGGTCAGCGCCACCCAGCGCCGCAGGCTGTAGTCCAGTGTTTTGGCGGTTGCCGATCCGTCGGGGACCTGGCGCCGTTGCAGCGTCATCCATTCGTGCAGGGCGTCCAGGATCGGCCTTGTCTGCTGCTGTCGAACGATTTGCCGTTGTTCGGCGCCCAGTTCCTTGACTTCGCGCTCGATCTCATAGACCCGGGCGAACTGTTGGAGGGCGAACTCGGCGATCTGGCTCTGGTTGGCCGCGTGCAGATCGAAGAACTTGCGCCGGGCGTGGGCCAGGCAGCCCACCTCGGTCACGCCGCTGGCGATCAGGGCCTTGTAGCCGCCGAAGTCGTCGCAGGTCAGGCTTCCCTTCCAGGCCTTGTCGGTGCCATGGCCTAGGAAGCGCCGGGCATGCTCGCCCGAGCGGGACTCGCAGAAGTCGTAGACCACGGCTTTGATGCCCTCGAACGCCCCCGGCGCATAGGCCCAGAGGTAGGCGCGATGCGTCTTGCCATCGCCGGGCTTGAGCATGGCCACCGGTGTCTCATCGGCGTGCAGCACCCGGTGGCTGAGGATCTCGTCCTTCAAGGCCTCGACCAGCGGCTGCAACCGCACCCCGCAGGTGCCTACCCATTGCGCCAGGGTCGAGCGCGGGATGGCCAGGCCGGCGCGGCCGAAGATCGCCTCCTGGCGGTACAGCGGCAGATGATCTGCGTATTTGCCCACCAGCACCTGGGCCAGCAGGCCCGTGGTGGGGATGCCTTTGTCAATGACGTGCGCCTGGACCGGCGCCTGTTGAATGGTCTCGCACTGGGCGCAGGCCCACTTGCCGCGGATATGGCGCTCCACGCTGAAGACACCGGGCACGTAGTCCAGCTTCTCGGCCACGTCCTCGCCCACGCGTTTCATCTGGCAGCCGCATGCGCAGGTGGTAGACGTGGGTTCGTGGCGGATCTCGCGGCGCGGCAGGTGCGCCGGCAGGGGCAGGCGCTTGGCTTGTTTCTTCTCGGGAGTGGGCGGTGTTTGCGTCTGCGCCAGCGCGTCGATCTCGCTGGCCACGGCCGCCAGGTCGGCCTCGATCTCGTCTTCGAGCAGGCTCTTTTGCTCGGGGTTGAAGCGTTCGGACTGGGCTGCGAACTTCATGCGCTTCAAGAGCGCGTTCTCGTGCGTGAGCTTGTCGATGAGGGTCTGCTTGAAGGCCAGTTCCTGGTCCTTGGCGGCAGCGGCCTGCAGCATGGACAGCAGCGCCGAGCGCAGTTGCTCGGCGCTCAGGCTCTCCAGCGATTGCGGCTCCACCACCATGAGCATGACTGTGCCAGCACCGACACCGCTGCGCCATTGGCGCATGCACCAATTGGCAGGCAGAAGGCCAGCAATCAGATTCAGAGCACGGTGATGACACCACCATCGGCCAGGCGCTGCCAGGGCAGGCCCAGCACCAGAGCATCGAACTGTGGACGGCTGAGCGTAGCGGTCAATGCCCCCTCACGCGGCCAGACGAACTTGCCACTGTTCAGGCGCCGCGCTGCCAGCCACACCCCGATGCCGTCGTGCACCAGCACCTTCATGCGGTTGGCACGCCGGTTGGCAAACAGGTAGGCGTGATGCGGATGTGCTGCGCCGAAGACAGCCACCACACGGGCCAGGGCCGACTCTGTTCCGGCACGCATGTCCAGTGGCTCGGTGGCCAGCCACAGGGCGTCGATGCGGATCACTTGAGCAGGTCCCGCATCCAGGCCGCGCAGTGCTCGGCGGCCGAGACCGGCCAGGTCAGCGACACGCAGGTGGCGCCACGGCGCAACTCGATGCGGATGTCTGGAGCCGGCGCGCAGCTGGGCGCAGGTAACGCCACAGGCACGAAGGTCGGGACTTGCACCTCTGTGCTCGGGGCATGAGCCAGTCGGCGCCACTTGTGCACGACGTTGGCGTTGATGCCGTGCGATAGCGCCACGCTGGCCACCGAGGCTCCGGGCTGGGCGCACTCGGCCAGGATCTGCTGTTTGAGTTCGGCGCTGTGGCGCCGACGGGTCTTGATCTTCGCTTCAGTCATGGTGTCCACCTATCTCGTTTGGTGGACACCATCGTTGCCGCTTGGGCCGTCGACCTCAAGGGTGGGATGACCGCACGCTTAC
>NZ_JAAQQT010000576.1:0-7935 GCF_011742065.1 Aquabacterium sp. A08 | reverse complement strand
GACCTCATCGTCAACGCCACCCGCACCAAGCAGCTGACCAACTTCCGCGTGTCGGGCAAGGAAGACGCGGTGAAGATCACCCCGCCGATCGAGCTGACGCTGGAGTACGGGGTCGAGTTCATCGAGGACGACGAGCTGGTCGAGATCACGCCCAAGAGCGTGCGCCTGCGCAAGCGCTTCCTGAAAGAGCACGACCGCAAGCGTGCCAGCCGCGAAGGCGCATGACCCTGCGCCACGGTCGGGCCGTGGGCCTGATGGTGCTGGTCACCTTCCTCTGGGCCACCGCCGGGGTGGTGACCCGCCAACTGGAGCAGGCCCAGGCCTTTGAGATCACCTTCTGGCGCAGCTTCTTCACGCTGCTGTCGCTGCTGGTCATCCTGCCGCTGTGGCAAGGTTGGGGCGTCTGGCGCCGCATGCGCCAGGAAGGCTGGGTGCTGTGGGCTTCGGGCGCATGCTGGGCGGTGATGTTTACCGCCTTCATGCTGGGCCTGGCGCTCACTTCGGTGGCCAACGTGCTCATCACGCTGGCGGCCGGGCCGCTGTTCACCGCGCTGGTGTCGCGCTTGCTGTTCCGCCAGCGCCTGACGCCGCGCACTTGGGGCGCCATCGCGGTGGCCGGGCTGGGCATCGGCTGGATGTTCGGCCAGCAGCTGGACGGCGGCCACTGGCTGGGCACGCTGGTGGCCCTGGGCGCGCCCATCGGCGGCGCCGTCAACTGGAACCTGGTGCAGCGCAGCCAGGCGGCGGGCCACCAGGTGGACCTGGTGCCGGCGGTGCTGATCGGGGCGCTGCTGTCGTCGCTCTTCGCGCTGCCGCTGGCCTGGCCGCTGGGCGCCAGTGTCCACGATGTGACCCTGCTGGCCGGCCTGGGGCTGGGACAATTGGCCATCCCCTGTGTGCTGGCCGTGCTCTGTGCCCGGTCGCTGAGCCCGCCCGAGATGTCCCTGCTGGCGCTGCTGGAGGTGCTGTTCGGTATCGCCCTGGCCTGGCTGGGCGCCAACGAGGTGCCGCAACCCTATGTGCTGCAGGGCGGCGCGTTGGTGCTGGGCGCCTTGGTGGCCAACGAATGGCTGGGCTGGCGCGAGCGCGAGGGGCACTACCGCATCCAAACCCTGGTAACCGAACACACTGGAGACCCGCATGAACTGGAACACCCCGGAGGTCGTCGCTGAAGTCAGCCCCCACGGCGTTGGCCTGCTGACCCTGAACCGCCCCAAGGCGCTCAACGCCCTGAGCCTGCCCATGGTGCGGGCGCTGTCAGCGGCGCTCACCGCCTGGCGCGACGACCCCACCGTGCGCGCCGTGGCGGTGCGCGGCAGCGGCAAGCACGGCCCGTTTGGCGCTTTCTGCGCCGGCGGCGACATCCGGTTTTTCCACCAGGCGGCGACCCAGGGCGACCCGGCGTTGGAGGATTTCTTCACCGAGGAATACGCCCTCAACCACCTGATCTTCACCTACCCCAAGCCTTACCTCGCCTTCATGGACGGCATCGTCATGGGCGGTGGCATGGGCATCAGCCAGGGCGGCTCGGTGCGGGTGGTGACGGAACACACCAAAATGGCCATGCCGGAAACCCACATCGGCCTGTTCCCGGACGTGGGCGGTGGCTACTTCCTGAGCCGCTGCCCCGGCCATGTGGGCGAGTACCTCGCGCTGACGGGCCATGTCATGGGCGCCGCCGAAGCGGTGGCCTACGGCCTGGCCGACGTGATCGCCCCGGCCGACCGCCTGCCGGACGCCTGGACCGCCTTGCAACAGATCGACGCGCCCAACCCCGAGGCCTTTGCCGCCGCCTGGCAGCGCTGGATGGACGCAGCCGGCTGGGTACGGCGGGTGGCCGCCGACGCGCCGCTGCTGACCGCCGAGGTGGAAGCGGCGTTTGGCGAGGCCAGCGTACCGGCCATCGTGGCCGCGCTGGCGCGCATGCCCACCGCCGGTGCGGCCCAAGCCCTGGAGGTGCTGCGCACCCGCAGCCCGCTCATGCTGCACGTGGTGCTGGAGCAGGTGCGGCGCGCCCGCCGCATGAACCTGGCCGACGACCTGCGCATGGAACGCGACCTGGTGCGCCACTGCTTCCAGACCGGCCACCTGCAGCGCAGCGGCACGAGCAGCGAAACGGTGGAAGGCATCCGCGCCCTGGCGGTGGACAAAGACCACAGCCCGCGCTGGAACCCGCCGCGCATCGAAGACGTGACGCCCGACATGGTGGCCCCGTTTTTCGTCAGCCCCTGGCCGGCCCACGCCCACCCACTGCGCGCCCTGGCCTGACGGCCCAGCACCCGGCGGGCCTGCGCGGCCCGTGGGCTGGTGGTCGCCGGGATGGGGTGGCTCAGCGGTGGCGGCTCTTCATCGCACGCTCCACCTCGCGCTTGCCTTCCCGGTCCTTGATGGTGTCGCGCTTGTCGTGCTCGCCCTTGCCCTTGGCCAGCGCAATCTCGCACTTCACCCGGCCGTTTTTCCAGTGCAGGTTCAGGGGCACCAGGGTGTAGCCTTTTTGCTCCACCTTGCCCACCAGCCGGCGGATTTCCTCGCGGTGCATCAGCAGCTTGCGGGTGCGCGCGCTTTCGGCGTTGACGTGGGTGGACGCGGTGCGCAAGGGGTTGATCAGGCAACCGATCAGGAACAGTTCGCCTTCGCGGATGACCACATACCCCTCGGTCAGCTGCACCTTGCTGGCGCGCAGTGCCTTGACCTCCCAGCCCTCCAGCACCAGGCCGCACTCGTGCCGCTCCTCGAAGTGGTAGTTGAAGGCGGCCTTCTTGTTTTCGGCGATGCGGCTGTCGCGGTCGGGGGTTTTGGTTTTCGGTTTGGCGGACATGGTGTGGATATGGGGGTGCCCCGCGACCTCTACAATCCCGGGCACGGCCAACGATTGTATGAAAAGCGTACACAAGACAGTTTTGATCTGGCACAGCGCGCACGAAATGTTCGCGCTGGTCACCGATGTGCCCCGCTACCCGGAGTTTCTGCCCTGGTGCAGCTCGGGCCAGGTGCTGGAAACCACGGCCGACGGCATGGTGGCGTCCATTGGCATGTCCATCGGTGGCCTGAAAAAAAGCTTCACCACCCGCAACACCCACATCACCGACCGCCGCATCCACCTGGAGCTGGTGGACGGGCCGTTTTCGCACATGCACGGCACCTGGGAGTTCAAGCCGGTGGGCGACGGCACGCAGCGCGCCTGCAAGATCGAATTCACCCTGAACTACGGGTTTTCCAGTGCCACCCTGGCTGCGTTGGTGGGCCCGGTGTTCGACAAGATCGCCGGCAGCCTGGTGGACGCCTTCGTCAAGCGTGCCGACCAGGTGTACGGCGCGTGAGGGGGGCGGCACCATGCGCATCACCGTGGTGTGGGCGGACGGCCCGCAAGCCGTGCAGGAGGTCGCGCTGGAGTTGCCCGACGGCGCCACCGCCGCCCAGGCCCTGACCGCCACCGGTTGGCCGCTGCTGCCGCGCCTGCACGCCGCCGGCCCCGACCGGCTGACGTTGGGCATCTGGGGCCGCCAGGCCGGCCTGGACACGCCCTTGCGCGACCGGGACCGGATCGAGCTGTACCGCCCGCTGCGGGTGGACCCCAAGGTGGCGCGGCGCGAGCGTTTCCAACGCCAGGGCGCCAAGGCCGCTGGCCTGTTCGCCAGCAAGCGGCCGGGCGCCAAGCCGGGGTACTGAGCGGCTCGGGTCTGCGGTCCCAGTACAATAGTGTTTTTGGAGCTTCCTACATGCGCCTACTCGGTAAAGCGCTCACCTTCGACGACGTGTTGCTGGTGCCCGCGTACTCCCAGGTCCTGCCCAAGGACACATCCCTCGCGACCCAGTTCACCCGCGACATCACCCTGAACCTGCCCCTGGTCTCGGCGGCCATGGACACGGTGACCGAGGCGCGGCTGGCCATTGCCATCGCCCAGGAAGGCGGCATTGGCATCGTGCACAAAAACCTGTCGGCGCAAGAACAGGCCGCCCAGGTGGCCAAGGTCAAGCGCTACGAGTCCGGCGTCCTGCGCGACCCGGTGGTGATCAGCCCCGGCACCACGGTGCGCCAGGTCATGGCGCTGTCCGACGAGTTGGGTGTCTCCGGCTTCCCGGTGGTCGAGGGCGGCAAAGTGGTCGGCATCGTCACCGGCCGCGACCTGCGCTTCGAGACCCGCTACGATCTGCCGGTCACCGAAATCATGACGCCACAGGAGCGGCTGGTCACGGTGCCCGAAGGCACCACCCCGGAAGAGGCCAAAGCGCTGCTGAACAAGCACAAGCTGGAGCGCCTGCTGGTGGTGAAGAACGGCTTTGAACTGCAGGGCCTGATCACCGTCAAGGACATCACCAAACAGCTCAACTTCCCCAACGCCGCGCGCGACGCCGCCGGCCGCCTGCGCGTGGGTGCGGCGGTGGGTGTGGGCGCCGGCACCGAAGAACGGGTCGAGGCGCTGGTCAAGGCCGGGGTGGACGCCATCGTGGTGGACACCGCGCACGGCCACAGCAAAGGCGTGATCGACCGCGTGCGCTGGGTCAAGCAGCACTACCCGCAGGTGCAGGTCATCGGTGGCAACATCGCCACCGGCGCGGCCGCACTGGCGTTGGTGGAGGCCGGGGCCGACGGCGTCAAAGTGGGCATTGGCCCGGGCTCCATCTGCACCACCCGCATCGTGGCCGGTGTCGGTGTGCCGCAGATCACCGCCATCGACAACGTGGCCACCGCGCTGCAGGGCACCGGCGTGCCGCTGATCGCCGACGGCGGCATCCGCTACAGCGGTGACATCGCCAAGGCGATCGCGGCCGGCGCGGGCACCGTGATGATGGGCGGCATGTTCGCCGGCACCGAAGAGGCGCCGGGCGAGATCGTGCTTTACCAGGGCCGCAGCTACAAGAGCTACCGCGGCATGGGCAGCATCGGCGCGATGCAGCAGGGCAGCGCCGACCGCTACTTCCAGGAAAGCAGCACCGGCAACCCCAACGCCGACAAGCTGGTGCCCGAGGGCATCGAAGGCCGCGTGCCTTACAAGGGGTCAGTTGTCTCCATCATCTTCCAGATGGCCGGCGGCATCCGTGCCTCCATGGGTTACTGCGGCTGCGCCACCATTGGCGAGATGCACCAACGCGCCGAGTTCGTGGAAATCACTTCGGCCGGCATCCGCGAAAGCCACGTGCACGACGTGCAGATCACCAAGGAAGCGCCGAACTACCGCGCCGACTGACACCGGGCCCGCCCTGGGGCCCACAAGGGCCGTCCTTCGGGGCGGCCTTTCGCGTTTTTTGCGATTCTCTTGCCGCGACACCCGCACACACGCCATGCAACACCAGAAAATCCTCATCCTCGATTTTGGCTCCCAGGTCACCCAGCTGATCGCCCGGCGTGTGCGCGAGGCGCACGTGTACTGCGAAGTGCACCCCTGCGACGTGAGCAGCGACTGGGTGCGTGACTACGCCGCCGACGGTCAGCTCAAAGGGGTGATCCTGTCGGGCAGCCATGCCAGCGTCTACGAAGTGGACGACAAGGCGCCGGACGCGGTATTCGAACTGGGCGTGCCGGTGCTGGGCATTTGCTACGGCATGCAGACCATGGCGCAGCAATTGGGCGGCAAGGTCGAGGCCGGCCACACCCGCGAATTCGGTTATGCCGAGGTGCGCGCGCGCGGCCACACGAACCTGTTGAAAGACATCGTGGACTTCACCACCCCCGAGGGCCACGGCATGCTCAGGGTGTGGATGAGCCACGGCGACAAGGTGACCGAACTGCCGCCGGGTTTCAAGCTCATGGCCAGCACCGATTCCTGCCCCATCGCCGGCATGGCCGACGAAGCCCGCCGTTTCTATGCGGTGCAGTTCCACCCGGAGGTGACGCACACCGTGCAGGGCCGCGCCATGCTGGAGCGCTTTGTGCTGGACATCTGCGGCACCCGCGCCGACTGGGTCATGCGCGACCACATCGAAGAAGCGGTGCAGAAGATCCGCGAGCAGGTGGGTGACGAAGAGGTGATCCTGGGCCTGTCCGGCGGCGTCGATTCGTCGGTGGCGGCCGCGCTGATCCACCGCGCCATTGGCGACCAGCTGACCTGCGTGTTCGTGGACCACGGCCTGCTGCGCCTGCACGAGGGCGACATGGTGATGGACATGTTTGAAGGCAAGCTGCACGCCAAGGTGATCCGCGTGGACGCCAGCGACCTGTTCCTGGGGCAACTGGCCGGTGTCACCGACCCGGAGAAGAAGCGCAAGATCATCGGCGGCCTGTTCGTGGACGTGTTCAAGGCTGAGGCGGCCAAGCTCAAGGGCGACGGCGCCAAAGGCGCCAAGTGGCTGGCCCAGGGCACCATCTACCCGGACGTGATCGAGTCCGGCGGCGCCAAGAGCAAGAAGGCCGTGACCATCAAGAGCCACCACAACGTGGGCGGTCTGCCGGAACAACTGGGCCTGAAGCTGCTGGAGCCGCTGCGCGACCTGTTCAAGGACGAGGTCCGCGAACTCGGCGTGGCCCTGGGCCTGCCGCACGACATGGTGTACCGCCACCCCTTCCCGGGCCCGGGCTTGGGCGTGCGCATTTTGGGTGAAGTGAAGAAGGAATATGCCGACCTGCTGCGCCGCGCCGACGCCATCTTCATCGAAGAGCTGCGTTCCACCATCGACCCCATCAGCGGCAAGAGCTGGTACGACCTGACCAGCCAGGCCTTCACCGTGTTCCTGCCGGTCAAGAGCGTGGGCGTGATGGGTGATGGCCGCACCTACGACTACGTGGTGGCGCTGCGCGCGGTCTGCACCAGCGACTTCATGACCGCCGACTGGGCGGAGCTGCCTTACAGCCTGCTCAAACGCGTATCGGGCCGCATCATCAACGAAGTGCGTGGCATCAACCGCGTGACCTACGACGTGTCCAGCAAACCACCGGCGACGATTGAGTGGGAGTGACTTTTATAGCGTAAGTAGTTGATTTGTATAGGTTTTCTACTTACACAAAAGTTTCACAAAATCGCTAAACTGTTGATTTTTAAGGGCTGCGAAGTTAAAGTTACACGTAAAGCTACACAAAGCTGTAGCTACTCAAAATCGTAGTAACTCGCAGCCCCATATGCCTCTCAAAAAACACTCATTTAACGACGACGAAGAACCCATATTCGACGAAGCTGTAATATATAAGCGAGGCGAATATTGGCAGATGCGTATGTGGCTTGCTAAGGAAGGCAAGTACGCTCGCTTCAGTCTTAAAACGAGAAACAAAAGCACAGCCATCGATAAAGCCAAGCTCCATTATCACGAGCTTAAGGCAAAGGAATTGGCTGGCAAAACCTACTTCTCAATCACAACAAAGATAGGCGTTGAGCGTTATTTGGAGCAACGTGAGCTAGAAGTAGGGCAAGCGGCTGGCATTGTTGCTGGACGATATAGGACGATTAAGACGCACTTAGAGCATTGGCTTAACTTTATTGGGCGTGACGTTAAACTGAAAGAGCTTGAGCGTACGGATTGCGAGAACTACTTTTTAGAGCGAACTAAGGGTAAGAAAAAGCTCGCTGTAAGTTCTACAACGATAGCCAACGAGCAAGCTACTATCAACGCAATGATGAAGTGGCTGCACAAGCGTAATGAAACCTACATTGACGGGTTTGACTTTAAGAAGCTACCAAAGACGGACAAAGGCGAAGAAGCTAATCGACGCAATACATTTACGGACGCAGAAGTTGAGCGCATCGTAAAGGCGCTGGATGACTACATTAAGACAGCAGAGAAGTACTTGAAAGGCGAGGGCAACGTCCAAAAAGCTGTAGGTGGCTACTACTTGGGCGTGTCTTTAATCAGTGGGCTACGGCGTGAGGAACAGCTACAGCTTAGATGGACTGACATTGACAACGACTTAGTCGCCCCTGATTTATTCATTTCAAGCCACGCGCAGCCGGTTTGACACCGGTTGCGCGTCCATTGGAGGAAGTTTTGCGAGCCAACCAGCTTGAG
>NZ_JAAQQT010000575.1:0-7349 GCF_011742065.1 Aquabacterium sp. A08 | reverse complement strand
CACCTCCTCGTCGTGGACGACGAGCCCGACCTGCGCACCCTCTACGAACTCACCCTGCTCAAGGTCGGCTACCGGGTGGACACCGCCGACACCCTGGCCAGCGCCCGCGCCCGGCTGGCCGAACGGCACTACCAGCTCGTCATCACCGACATGCGCCTGCCCGACGGCCTGGGGCTGGAACTGGTGCGCCAAGTCACCGCCGAGCAACGGCCCGAAAAAACCATCGTCATCACCGCCTACGGCTCGGCCCACAACGCGGTCGAGGCCCTCAAGGCTGGTGCCTTCGACTACCTGACCAAACCCGTCGAACTGCCCCAACTGCGCCAGGCCGTGGCCACCGCCTTGCAAGGCCAGCCCAGCAACGCCACCCAAGGCCACCACGGCAGCGCGGCCCCCGCCCCCCAGCAGGCCGGCCCCAGCGCCCTCACGCCCCAGGCCGCCGCCGCGCTGGCCTGCATCGTCGGCCATTCGGCGCCCATGGTGGCGGTGCGCCAGCACATCCAGCGCGTGGCGCCCACCATGGCCCCGGTGCTGGTGCTGGGCGAATCGGGCACCGGCAAAGAACTGGTGGCCCGCGCCCTGCACGCCTGCAGCCACCGCGCGGCCGGCCCGTTTGTGGCCGTCAACTGCGGCGCCATCCCCGAAAACCTCATGGAGGCCGAATTCTTCGGCGTGCGCAAAGGCGCCTACACCGGCGCCACCGCCGACCGGCCCGGCTACTTCCAGGCCGCGCAGGGTGGCACCCTGTTTCTGGACGAACTGGGCGACCTGCCCCTGCCCATGCAGGCCAAGCTGCTGCGCGCCATCCAGGAACGGCAGGTGCGCCCCCTGGGCGCCACGCAAGAAGAAGCCACCGACGTGCGCCTCGTCAGCGCCACCCACCACGAGCTGGCCCGCGCCGTGCAGCAAGGCCGCTTCCGGCAAGACCTGTACTACCGCCTGAACGTGATTGAACTGCGCATACCGCCCCTGCGCGAACGCGCCAGCGACCTGCCCGACATGGCCCACGCCCTGCTGGCCCGCCTGGCCCAGCGCAACGGCCTGCCCCAGCCCCCCACCCTGGCGCCCGACGCCCTGGCCGCCCTGGCCCGCCACCCCTTCCCCGGCAACGTGCGCGAACTGGAAAACACCCTGGAACGCGCCCTGGCCCTGCACACCGGCCCCACCCTGGGGGCCGAGGCCATACAGCCCCCCCCCAGCGTGGCGCCCCCACCCCCCGGCTTCGCCGACAGCGGCTTTGCCCCCACCGTGCCCGCCCCGCTGCAAGCCCTGCCCCCCGGCACCCCGTGGCCAGCCGACGCCGAGCCCGACCGCGCCCACCTGGCCGCCCTGCTGGCCCACAACCGCTGGAACCAAAGCCGCACCGCCCGCCAACTGGGCTGGACGCTGGCCAAACTGCGCTACTGGATGCAGCGCCTGGGCCTGGGCGACAGCGCCTAACGGCACATCAACATTTCACATCAAATTTTGATGTGACCACCCCCATGCAAATGAGCCTTTGGGGGCTTTGTCCTAGGAGAACACACCGTGGAAGCCGCTGGCACGGATGCTGCATAACACACACCAGCCTCAAAACCTTGGGGTGGTTCAACCAACTTTTGGAGGGGAAACCCATGAAACTCAAGCAACGTGCCCAACAAGGCTTCACCCTGATCGAACTGATGATCGTGGTGGCAATTATTGGTATTTTGGCAGCTGTTGCGCTGCCGGCTTACCAAGATTACACTCGGCGCGCTACTGCGTCAGAAATCGTTTTGGCAGCTAGCGCAGCTCGAACTTGTGTTCAAGAACTTAATCAAGGCGCTCCAGCACCGGCTGATCCCGACTACACCACCTGCGATCCCGACACAGTACCAGACCGTGTCACAAGTGTCACGGTTGGTGCCACGGGTGTAATTACAGTTGTTGGGACTGTGGTTGCCGCTGATGACGTTACAGTCACATTGACGCCAACACCTCTGGCAAACGCTGGCATCGTCACTGCATGGGCATGTGTGGGCGCACCAGAAAATTGGATGCCTGCCACCTGCCGCTAAATCTTTTGATTTATTATATCCATAAAGCACACTGCTAATGCAGTGTGCTTTTTTATCAAAAATTGATGATTTAAGTCCTTAATATCTGAACCAGCCGCAAGTAGAAAATCTCGCCCCACATAGTCTCAACATGGAGAAATCCAGATTCAGCAAAGCGCAGATAACCGGAATCCTCAAGTAAGTCGAACTGGGCGCCAAGGTCGACCAAACGCACAGGATACACGGCATCAGCGACTCGTACGCGGCACAAATGAAACAGCAGGTTCTGGTGTTGGCAAACCGACGCTTAACCCAGCTGCACCAGTTACGGAAAAAATAGCAAGGTCAAACGCTTGCTTGGCGACTTGGCCTCAAGCCAATTTTCCTGAAGATGCATGTTTGATCAAAGGCGGTTACTCTGAAGCATCGTCAGATGTTCACTCACGAAATCATGATTGGCACCGGACTGAGCCACTGCCCAGCGCTAGCGCTTTACATACCTTCGCCAACCAAAGCAAAAGGCCGGTCAAGCTCCGCGGGCATTGGAGACTTGAACACCTTGCTGACTTAACGCTTTAGCTCCAAAGCAATACCCGAGACACTGCTGCTGCCAACGGTCACAGTGGCCGCGTCGGTGTTCAATACCGTCACCCCCGTGGGGTTGGCCACAGACAGGACCACTTCTCTGCTGGGGGCCGTCAGGCAACTGAAGCTTGCACTGCTGGCATTGGTCACTGTCACCGCACAGGCAGAGGCCACCACCCCTGTGAACGGGTTGGGGGCAGAAATGTTGATCTGGACGTCGTTCATGTCAATCGTCAGGTCGGTGGTGCTCAAGGTACCCGCCACCGTCAAAGCACCGTTGACTTCCAACCAGTAGTCACGCGGGCGCAGGCACGAACCATCTGTGCTGCACGACACGCCCTTCAAGCCCGCTACCGTAGGGCTGGGTTCCTGGTACTGCTTGAGGCCGCCATAACCTTGCGATGAAATGACGTAAGACGTGGAAGGCGAACCGTGACTGGTGGCCGTGATGAAATTGTTGGGCGCGTTGTTGCCGCTACCTTTGTTCAATATTGCCGTCTGGCAACGCACTGGGTTGTTTGCACCGTACACCACGTAATGCAGTTTGCGTGTTTGGCCGTTGGTTTCGTGGTATTTCAAAATGCCCGACTGGCCCACGATGTCGTCATTGGACGAAGGCGGCACCACCTGCGAAAAAACGGCTTTGATGGAACGCGAGCCCCCGACCAGGTTGACGTTGTCCGGCTCGTCCGGGCAGGCAAACTGTTTGGACGCGTTGATGTCCAACGCAATGTTGCCGTACCACCCCGTAGGAACAAAGCAGACATAAGCCGCCGACTTGGTGCCCGTGGGCAACACGTCAAGCACATAGGTGGTGTGGTCGTTGGCGTTGGTGTATTTCAGCGGAAACTGGCAAAACCCCACAGCAGTGGTCAGCAACTGCATGTTCAGGGCCAGTTCCGAAATCGGCGCATCCCTCGACGCAATAATGCCGGACACCTCCAGCAACTCCACGTTGCTTTCAATGCGGCCGTAGTAGCGCCCATCTGGACCTTTGACATAAAGAATGAAGCTGCCATCGGCTTGTGGCACCACAGCCACGCCAGTGGGCCGCTTGGCATCGGCAGGAATATCGCCATCGGCCTTGCCCACCGTATCGTTCAAACGCTTGGCCACAGCAGGTTGGGGAACAGCTGCGTTTCCTCCACCACTGGCCGTGAATATGGAAGGGTCAAACGGCCGCAAAAACGAACGAAAACTGTAAGTTTGCCCAGCCTCTTTGCAACTGTCCGAGGTGACGGTGACGCTGTAGTACAAACCGCCCTGGGTATTCAGCAGGTTGCTGCAACTGGCGGCATCGGCAGGGTCAACGCCCTCAAAGCCTCCGGCAATCCCAAAGTTCTCGTCTGCCGGTTCGTCGGGGTCACCGGCATTGCAAATGGCCGCTGGCAAGAAGGTTCTGACACGCTCAAACTCCATCTGTGCCAACGCAGTGGCGGCACCTAGCGCCTTGGCGTTGCAGTTGGCATCCAGCACCGAGGCGTGTATGCGTATGACACCCAATGTACCCATGGACACCACGAGCAACGCAATCATCACTTCCAGCAAACCAACGCCGGCTTCATGTTTCAAGGACTGTTTCATGTCCGCCACCTCACATTTTGTTTATGCACAAGCACCCCATGGCAAGGCGCATCACCAGTCGCGCCATGTGCCGGACACCGCAGCACGGCTGGGGTCCAGAATTTCTTCGACCTTGGCCATGGTCGAGGAATCAGCCGTGATGGTGAAGTTGCCTTTACCCGGGGGACCTTCAACCGTGTTGGCGATCACCGCGCCGTACACATCGCCGCCGCCCTTGAAATCCGACCTGCCCGAGGAATAAATACTGCCGTAAATGGTCGGCTTGCCGGTGAATGTGATGTTGCCATCCACAGCAATCACCACGGGGCTGGAGGCCGTACCGGCCGATGCCCCCAGCGAGATATCCACAGCACCGCCACCGCTGTGGAATACCGCGACGGTCTTCCACCCCCCGGCCGAAATCAAGGCAGATGCTGCGGCCGCTGTGGTACTTGCCAAGTCGATCTTCAATTCCGCCCGCTGCTTGAACTCATCGAATGTCTGCAGCAAGCCCAATCTCTCGTAGTTTTCCTGTGTCAGGTTGCGCAGGTTGTGGTCATTGGTCACCACATCAGGCCCCAGGTTGAACTTGGTGCCGCCTTCTTTTTCGGAGCTTTTTTGGTTATTGGTGCCATCAATATTTACGAACGTTTCAAAGCTACCGGACAAAGCACCGACTTCAGCCCCGGTCCAAATGGTGAGGTTGTTTTCGTTGTTCACCACGGATGCGTTACCGGTCAGCGTGCCCGACGCACCCTTCACCGTCAACGGTGCGATGTTGCCCAGCCGCAATCCGCCTGCCCGACTGGCCAATACGATTGACGCATGGCGCAATGCGCTACCGTCTGCACTGGTACCCGTGGCCACCACCAGCACGCTGTTACCTGTGGGTGGTGAAACACAATTGTTGATGAGGGTATCCAAACTCACCGGCGCCACAGGCACGGAATAATCACAAAACCTCACATTGGTCAAACGGATGGGCACAGCATTCGCTGCGGCCACTGCAGCCAGACAATCGGCTCGCACCTGCGCCACGCCAGCAGCGGTTTTGATGTCGTAGGTGAAGCCACCTGCCCCTGTGTCGAAGTAAGCGTTGATGGCGCAGGTCAACCCCGAGTCAGCCGCTTGCAACGCTTGCTGCGCCCTGGTTTGGTTGGCCAATGTACGCAACTCGCCCACGGCGCTGCGGTTCAGGTACAAAGCCGCGAGTGTGGTCAGCAGCACCAGTGCCACAGACACAAACAGGGTCGCTACACCACGACTTTTTCTTTTGTGGGGGCTCATACGGTCACGCATGTCGTGTTCCTCAGATAGGTTTTGCTGCCAACGCCCTTGCGAGGCAAATTGACACCCGCACCAACTTGCCCTTGCAGTTCAATCTCAATCGCTCTGCCACCGTCTGTACAACTGAATACCACGGCAGTCACTGTGAACAGCGCTGGGTCTGTCCAGGCTTGTCCAACAGTACAGTCAGCGGGCTGTGCTATCTGCCCCTGGATCATGGTTAGGGCATTATTTTCAAAGGCGAATCCGCCCCAAGTCACCGCACCCACGCCAGGCTCTTGGTAGGCATACAAGACACAGGCGCCATCGTCGGTCACCTGCACCACGGGTGGTACGGCACCGACGTTAGAGACATAGCCAGCGCGCCGCAACTCGTTGGCCATGACGTCCACCGCAGTCTGAAGGTCTGTGTTGAGCTTGCTACTGCGCAGCGCATCGCTCGTGCTCCTGCTGATTGGGCCAAACATCATGATGGAGCCGGCAATCACAATCATGCCGACCACCAGACTGACCATCAATTCAATAAGCGAGAGGCCTCGCTGTTTTTGCATCGTGGATTTCATGGGCAAGCGGGGTAACGGATAATGAAGTCGGTACGGGTGCAAAGTGTGACCAGCCCAGTGTCTGTGGCGCGGATTCCGAGCACCATGCCTGAAGGTGACGAAACCTGAATTTCGGGAACCGCACCAAGCGTAGTAGGTGTCATGGTTGCTTTCCTGCCAGAAATCAAGAAGCCTGTACCGGTCAACGTCATGCCTGGGTAGTTGGCCGCTACACGCGGCACAACGCTGGCCACATGGCAAGCCGACGCCGCCGTATCGGGGTCACAAGCAGCAGTCGTGCTGACAGACAGCGCCCAGTTGGCTGCGCCGGAGTTTTTGACATTGACAAAAATATCGGTAGAAAGCCTCATCGACTCGCTGCGACCCAGCCGCATGGACTGGTACACATCTTCAGCTGCCGACTGAAGGCGGTTCGATTCAATCTGACGGACAAAACTTGGATAAGCTAAGGCAGCAAGAATGCCCACAATGGCTACCGTGACCATCAACTCAATGAGGGTAAAACCTCGAAGCCGTGCGTTCATGGTGCGCACCTTTTAGCGCTTCCAGCAGGCCGCTGGGCCAGTGGTGGTGGCAGCACCATTCACTGTCAATGTGATGGTTGGGCATGGCGCATCTGCAGCTTGGCTAGAACCTGCCACAGGCGTCGCAGTTGCCGTGTAGCCTTGTGCCGTGACGTCAGCAATGGCCAGTGTGTAGAAACCCTCTGGCGAGTTGGCGGAAGCAGTACCCAACTCGGCAAAATTTGCTGTGTATGAGGTGTTGTTGGCACGAAATTTTTCTTGCGCCAGCTGCACCGCCGTCAGTGCAGCAATAGCGTCAGACCGACGGGCTTCACGAATATAGTTGAGATAAGAAGGCCAAGCGATGGCTGCCAAGATGCCAATGATCGCGACAACGATCATCACCTCGATCAACGTGAAACCCACTTGTTTTTGACTGTGTTTTTGAATCATGCGCTACTCCTTGTGTCACTTTAACGCCACAGCTCAGCCACCGAACAAGTAAGCGACGAGCGCAGCTACACACTGTACGAACGGAACGGATGGTTGGCGTGCATACACTGTACCCATACAAACCACCACTTTGAGCCCCAATGGTGTCTCCAGTGCTCTACGGTGCTAAATCACATGCATCGCCCAACTTCGGCCCCCGCCCCCCCAGCACCGAAGTCAGCCTGATCGTGGTGCACTCCATCAGCCTGCCGCCCGGCCAGTACGGCGGGCCGGAGGTGCCGCAGCTGTTCACCAACACGCTGGACTGGGACGCCCACCCCTACTTCCAGGCCATCCGTGGCCTGCAGGTGTCGGCGCACTACTTCATCCGCCGCACCGGC
>NZ_JAAQQT010000574.1:0-16914 GCF_011742065.1 Aquabacterium sp. A08 | reverse complement strand
GGGCCTGCAGGCAGGCCAGCAGCCAGTCGGTCACGGTGTCCACCCAGCCGCTCCAGCCGCGCGCCTGGCAGCGCCGGGCGACCTGGTCGCGCAGCCGGGCGGGTTGCTGGACCACGGCGGCAAAGCCTTGCTGGGCACACCACTCCAACAGGTCGTGCAAAAACGTGCCGGCCTCGGCCCCGCGCGGGAAGGCGTGTGGGCTGAGCGGCGCGGGGCGCGCGCGGGGGCCGTCCGCGGCGGTTTCGGCGCCGGGCGGGGGCGTGTCGGGGGGCGCGGCCGCCATTTCCTGCACCTGGTCGTGCTGCGGGGTGTCGGGGGCGCTGGGCGCGGCGGGGCCGGCGTCGGTGGCGGCCCCGGCGGTGTCGGCCAGGCGCAGGGCCGAGTAGCTGGCCACCCACCAGCGCTGCGGCGCCACCGGGGCGCAGGTGCGGGTGACGGAAGCGGTGGCCGGCGGGTGCGGGTCGTTCCAGCGCTGCGTGCTGGGTTCGGGCGCGGGCAACGCCTCGGTGTGGTCTGCCGGGCTGGCCCAGTCCACCAGCGGGGCGGGCCAGTTGGGCAGGTCCAGCGGGGCGCCGCCGCCCATGAGGCAGCCGAACGCGCTGCGGTGCAGGTCGGCCAGCGGCGCCAGGCCGACCCAGGTGGCGTAGCGCGCCCGGGTCAGGGCGACGTAGAGCTTGCGCAGGTCTTCGCCCAGGCGTTCGGCGTCGGCCCGTTCGGCGGTGGCGGCCAGGGTGTCGGGGTCGCCGTCCAGGGTGAGCTGCAGCTGGCCCGCGTCGTCGTGCCAGCGCAGCGGGGTGTCGCTGGGCTGCACCGGGCGGTGCAGGCAGGCGAAGGGGTAGCACACCAGTGGGTATTCCAGCCCTTTGGACTTGTGCACGGTGACGACCTGCACCAGCTCGGCGTCGCTCTCCAGCCGCACCTGGGGGGCGTCGCCGCCGCGGCCTTGGGCGGCCAGCTGGCGCTGTTCGGCCAGGTGGCGGATCAGGGCGTGCTCGCCCTCCAGCGCGGCGCTGGCGTGCTGCAGCAGCTCGGCCAGGTGCAGCAGGTCGGTCAGGGTGCGCTCGCCGCCGGGCGGCGCCTGCGGGTCGAGCAGGCGGGCCGGCACGTCGAAGTCGTGCAGCAGCTCGCGCACCATGGGCAGCACGCCGCGCTGGCGCCAGGTGTCGCGGTAGCCGCGAAAGCGCAGCACCACCGTTTCCCAGGCCAGCTCGTCCTGGCGCCAGGCGTCGAGCTGCGCCCAGGACTGGCCCAGGGTGGCGGTGGCCAGGGCGGCGCGCAGCGGGCGTGGGTCGTCCGGGTCGGCGCAGGCGTGCAGCCAGTGCTGCAGGTCCTGCGCGGTGGGGGTGGCGTAAACCGATTCGCGGTCCGACAGGTAAACGCTGCGCAGCCCACGCTCGGCCAGCGCGGCGCGGATGGCGTCGGCCTCTTTGCGGGTGTGCACCAGCACCGCCATGTCGGCCGGGCGCAGGGGGCGCCAGGTGGCCGCTGCTTCGCCGGCCGTTTCGCCGGCCGCCGGGGCGCCGAAACCGGCCTGGCCGCCGTGCAGCCAGCCCACCATGGCGCTGGCGCAGACCTGGGCCAATTGTTGCAGCGCGGCGTCTTTGCCCAGCGCTTGGCCGCCGGCTGGCAGCGGCAGGTGGCACAGCGTCAGCGCCGGGCCGGGGCCGCCCGCCAGGCCCTGGGGGTACCACTGCTGGGCGCGGCCGGCGGCCTGGGCCGGGGTGAACGGCACCGGGTTGTCCCGCCCCGGCGACCGGAAGCCGAAGGCCCCGGCGCCCTCGGGCCGCGCTTCGGCCGAGGCGAAGCAGTGGTTGACCGCTTCCACCATGGCGGCGGTGGAGCGGAAGTTGGTGCCCAGGGTGTAGAGCCGGTCGGCGCAGGCCTGGCGCGCCCGCAGGTAGGTGTGGATGTCGGCGCCGCGGAAGGCGTAGATGGCCTGTTTCGGGTCGCCGATCAGCACCAGCGCGGTGTCCGGCTCGGGCTGCGCGACGCGGTACACCCGGTCGAAGATGCGGTACTGGAGCGGGTCGGTGTCCTGGAATTCGTCGATCAGGGCCACCGGGAACTGCCGGCGGATGGTGGCCGCCAGGCGTTCGCCGTTGGGGCCGTGCAGGGCCTGGTCCAGCCGCAGCAGCAGGTCGTTGAAGCCCATCTGCGCACGGGCGGCCTGTTCGCGCTGGAAGCGCTGGTGCATCCAGTGCGCGGCGTGGCGCAGCAGGTCGGCGCGGGCGCAGGGCAGCTGGGCTAGGTGCGCGCGCAGGTCCGCCAGCGCGGCCAGGGCGGGGTGCTGGGCGCCGGGCGCGGCGTGGGCGGGGTCTTTGCAGACGCCGGTCAGCCCCTCGGGGGTCAGGCGCTGCCAGCCGGTGAGCAGGTCGGGGGCGGCCAGGGCCTGCGGGTCGGTGGCCCAGGCCCGCAGCTTGTCCAGCCAGGTGTCGTAGTACTGGGCGCGGAACTGCTTGGCGTTGAAGTGCTTGGCGGCGGCCCCGGCGTCGAACAGGGTTTTGAGCTCGGCCGTCCAGGCCGGCCAGGGGGCTTTGAGGGCGGCCAGGGCCGCGTCGCGCTGCGCCTGCGCCGTGGCCAGCAGTTCGTCCGGCGGGCGCGGGTCGGCCGGGTCGAGCCCGCCGGTGGCGGCCAGTTCCAGCAGCGGGCGCACGGCGCGCAACAGCGCGTCCGGGCCGTTCCACCAGCGCAGCACCTCCTGCGCCAGCGCCGCGGGCAGCGGCGCGTAAAAGCTGCGCCAAGCGTCGCGCGCGACCTCGGCCTGCAGCTCGGCGGGGTCGGTCTCCAGGGTCTGCTGGAACAGGCTGTTGCCGTCGAAGGCGTGCTCGCGCAGCATGCGCAGGCACCAGCCGTGGATGGTGGAGACGGCGGCCTCGTCCATCCATTCGGCGGCCACCTGCAGCCGCACGGCCAGGCGTGGCCAGTCGGCCTCGGGGTGGTCGGCGCGCAGGGCCAGCAGGGCCTGCAAGTCGGGGTCGTCGCGCAGGGTGGCGCGTTCGGCCGGGTCGTCGCGGAACACCCGGGCGGCCTGGGCCAGGCGCAGCCGCACGCGGGCGCGCAGTTCCTGGGTGGCGGCTTCGGTGAAGGTGACGACCAGCACTTCGGGCGGGGTCAGTGGCCGGGCGAAGGCGGCCGGGTCGTCGCCCGGGCGCGGGCCCAGCACCAGCCGCACGTAGAGCATGGCGATGGTCCAGGTCTTGCCGGTGCCGGCGCTGGCCTCGATGAGGCGGCTGCCGTGCAGCGGGAAGTCGCGGACCTGCAGCGGGGTGGGGGTCATGCCTCGGCCTCCGGGGCGGGGGGGGCGCTTTTGCCGCGCTTGACCGGGATGGCCCGCCACAGCGGCCGCAGCAGGGTGTCGGTCCAGTGCCGGAAGGGGCTGGGGTCGGCGGCGCTGGCCCGTGGCCCGGCCAGGGCGGCGAAGTCGGGGTAGGCCCGGCGCAGGTGGGGCTGGCGCTCGCGTTCGCCGCCGTCGCCTTCGCCTTCGTAGGATTTTTGGGCGGCCAGCCAGGCGCGGGCCGGGTCGTCGGGCTGGGTGCCCAGGGCGCGCAGCCACTCGAAGGCGGGCTTGACCGCCAGCGGCAAGGGGCTGCACAGGCCGGTCTGCCAGGCCTGCAGCAGCGCCGTCCAGTGCGCTTCGGCCTGCTCGGGCGGCAGTGGCTCCAGCGTCACCTGGCCGGCCTTGCTCAGCACCCGGGTGGTCAGCGGGCCACCGGCCAGGTGGGCGGCCAGATGGACCACCCAGTGGCCCACCAGTTTGTCGGCGCGGTAGCGGCCCTGCGCGTCCACCAGATGGCTGGTTTCCAGCACCACGCGGGCGCGGTCGCCCTGGGCGTTGCGGCGCAGGTCGTCCAGCCGGTCCAGCACCGCCACGGCTTGGCCGTCCACGGTGGCGCGCCAGTCCAGGGTCTCGCGGTGGGGCAGGGGCCAGTCGGCCAGCGCGGTCTGGTAGGCCTGCATCAGCTCGGGCAGGGGGGCTTGCAGCTCGGCGCGCTGGGCCTGGCCAAAGCCGCCGGC
Source organism: Aquabacterium sp. A08 (assembly GCF_011742065.1). Taxonomy (NCBI): domain Bacteria; kingdom Pseudomonadati; phylum Pseudomonadota; class Betaproteobacteria; order Burkholderiales; family Sphaerotilaceae; genus Aquabacterium; species Aquabacterium sp. A08. The sequence goes on along the minus strand of NZ_JAAQQT010000574.1, from coordinate 12,900 downwards.
GGCCAGTTCGCCGCGGCGCTCCAGCGCGTCGAGCCGGCGGGTCAGGTCGTCGGCCAGGTCATCCCCCCGGCGCAGGGCCTGGGTCTGGTGCTGCAGCAGTTCGTGGTGCAGGCGCCAGCGGTCCAGGCCGTCCAGGGCGAACGGTTCGTGTTCGGCCTGGGTGGCGTCGGGCAGGTCCAGGTCGGCGCCCAGGCGGCGCCGGAAGAACGCCTTGACCGGGTCTTTGAGGAAGCTGGCCAGCTCGGCCACGGTCAGCGGCTCGCTGCGGGCCAGGGCGGGCAGGGGGGGGCTGGCCGCTGCCTGCGTGGCGGCGCCTCGGCGCCATTCGTGGGCGTAGGTGAACCAGCGCGCCCGCGGCTCGGTGGTGGCGGGGCCAAAGTAGCGCGGGCTGAAGGGCTGCAGCGGGTGTTCGGTGGTCAGGGCGGCGAGCAGCCCGCCGGGCGCCGCATCGGCCAGCCGCCAGCCGGTGGCCAGGTGTTCGCGCAGCTGGTTGACCAGCACCGACGGCGCCCGTTCGCTGTTGTCGGTGACGCTGCGCCCCACCCACGACACATACAGCCGGTCGCGCGCCGACAGCAGGGCTTCGAGCAGCATGTAGTGGTCGTCGCTGCGGCGCGAACGGTCGCCGGGGCGGTACTGGCGGCCCATCAGGTCGAAGTCCAGCGGCGCCCGGTTGCGCGGGTAGGCGCCGTCGTTCATGCCCAGCAGGCAGACGTGGCGGAAGGGGATGGCGCGCATCGGCATCAGCGTGGCGAAGGTGACGGCGCCGCCAAAGAAGCGCTGCGACAGCCGGGGCGCGTCCAGCGCGGTCAGCCAGTGTTCGGCGGCCACGGCCAGCGGCAGGGCCTCGTCCAGCCGGGCTTCGGTGCAGACGGCCTGCCAGGCGTCCAGCGCCTGTGCCAACTGCAGCAGGGTGAGGGGGTCGCGCGGGTCGGCGGGCTCGTCGCGGCCGGGGCTGGCGTCGAAAAAGTCGTGCAGCACCTGGCGGAAACGGGTGCACCACTCGGCCACCGGGGCCGGCTGGCGCAGCGCGTCCCAGGTGCTGGCCAGGCGTTCCAGCAGCTGCACCAGGGGGCCGAGCAGGGCGGCGTCGAGCCCGCCGATTTCGCCGTAGGGGTCGGTGCCCTGCCAGGCCTCGGCACCGGCGCCCACGGCGTAGCCCAGCAGCATGCGGCGCAGGCCGAACAGCCAGGTGTGCGGGGCGGCGGCCTGGGCGTCGGCGGGCAGGTCCAGGCTGGCGCGGTGGGCGGCGTGCAGGCCCCAGCGCACGTTGGCGCCGCGCACCCAGCGCTGCAGCAGCGCGCGGTCGGCCGGGGCGATGCCGAAGCGCCGCGCCACCGCGGGCACGTCCAGCAGGTCCATCAGCTCGCTGGCACTGAGCCGGGCCTGGGGCAGGCGCAGCAGTAGGCGCAGGGCGTGCAGCAGCGGGTCGGTGGCGCTGGCGCCCTGGTCGGCCACGGTGTAGGGGATGTGGCGCGGGTCACTCGCCGGCCGCAGCCCGAACACCGCCTGGATGTGCGGGGCGTAGGCCTGCACGTCGGGCACCATCACGATCACGTCGCGCGGGGTCAGCGTGGGGTCGGCCTGGAAGGCGGCCAGCAGCTGGTCGTGCAGCACCTCCACCTCGCGCTGCGGGCTGTGGGCCCGGTGGAAGCGCACCGAGGCGTCCTGCGCCGGGTCCACCGCCGGCCAGCGCGCGCGGGTTTCGTGCAGCGGACGCAGGTCGCGGATGTCGTCCTGCAGCTGGCGCAACAGGGTGTCGGGGGGGGGTGCGATGAACAGTTCGGTGCTGTGGCCGATGGCCTGGAAGTGCTGGCGGTAGTGGGCCAGGGCCTCGGGCCGGTCGTGTTCGTTGAGCAGGCCGATGAAGTCGCGCCCCTGCTTGCCCCAGGCCGCCAGCAGCGGGTGGGCGTGCCGGTGCAACTGCTCGGGTGCCAGCCGCGCGGGCATGCTGTGGCGCCGCGCCTGGCGGGTGCCGTGGCGTTCGGCGGCGCGCAGCAGTTCGTGGTCGGACACGGTGTCGGCCCAGTGGTGTTCGCAGGGGTTGTGCACGCACATCAGCACCTGGCACCAGCGCGCCAGCACGGCCAGCACCTCCAGCGACTGGCGCGGCAGGCTGGAAATGCCGAACACCACCAGGCGCCGCGGCAGCCCGGCCGGCCGCTCGGGGCCGTTCCAGTCGCGGGCGCGGGCCAGAAACGCCGCGTGCACCGCGGCCCGGCCGGGGCGGGGGGCGTTGGCGTCGGTCTGCACATCGGCCTGCAGCGCGCGCCACAGCGCGGCCTGCCAGCGCTGGTCGGCCTCCAGCGGCACGGCGCCGCCGCGCGCGTCGATCAGCACGTCCTGCCCGTCGCCCCAGGCCTGCAGCCAGTCGGCGCGGTAGACCTGGTACTGGTCGAACAGGTCGGCCAGGCGTTCGGCCAGCTGGAAGCGTTTGCGCCGGTCGGCGTCGTCGGCCAGGAAGCGCTGCAGCGGCGCGTAGGCGGTCTGGTCCAGCAGGGTGGGCAGCAGGCGCATCAGGCGCCAGACCAGGCGTGGCTTGTCGAAGGGCGAGGTCTCGGGCACCCGCTCTGGCCCCAGCACCGCACGGTAGGCCTGCCACAAAAATTGCGAGGGCAGGTGGAACTGCAGCGCCGCGGCAATGCCGGCGCCGCCGCGCTCGGGCGTTTCGGCCAGCGACAGCTTGAGCCACTGGGCGATGCCGTTGCTCTGCACCAGCAGGGTTTCGTTTTCCAGCGGCGCCAGCGGGTAGCGCTGCAGCCAGCCGACGGCCAGGTCGCGCAGTGCCTCGGCGTGGTTGCCGTGCACCACCATCAGGCCGGGTGGCAGGTCGTGGACGGTGGGCTCCCCGGGGCGTGGCGCGTTCATCCGGCCGATGGTAGCGAAGTTGCGGCCCGCTTTCGGCGCAGCGGGCGTGCTCGCCTGCGTTGGGGCTCAGTCGCCGGCCACCACGCCTTCGCGGCGCGGGTCGGCGCCGCCGAACAGGCCGCCCGGCACCACCTGCAGCGCCTGCAGGCCGCTGGTCAGCGGCTGTTCGCGCACGGTGTGGCCGCGCGCACGCAGGGCCTGCGCGGTGGCGGGGGCAAAGCGCCCGGCCTCCAGCCACAGCGGCCCGCCGGTGTGGCCGTGGTTGGGCGCGTCGATGGCGCGCTGCGCGTCCAGTCCCTGCTGCAGCACGCCATGCAGCACCTTGGCGGTGTAGTGGATGATGAAGGCGCCGCCCGGGCTGCCGGTGGTCATGACCAGGCGGTCGGTGTCGGCGTCGAACACCAGCGTCGGCGCCATGGACGAACGCGGTCGCTTGCCCGGCTCGACCCGGTTGGCCACCGGCCGGCCCTGGGCGTCGCGCGGGCGAAAGCTGAAGTCGGTCAGCTGGTTGTTCAGCAGAAAGCCGCCCACCATCTGCCGGGCGCCAAAGGCGCTTTCAATGGTGGTGGTCAGCGCCACGGCGTGGCCTTGCGCGTCCACGATGCTGACGTGGCTGGTGCCGCGCTCGGGTTGTTCGGCCATGGGTGCCCAGGCCAGGGGCGTGCCGGCGGGCTGGCCAGCTGGGGCCTGGGGCAGAGCCTGCTCGCCGATCAGCCGCGCGCGGGCTTGCAGGTAGGCCGGGTCCAGCAGTCGGGCCCAGTCGCCGCCGGGGGCGGGCACGAAGTCGGGGTCGGCCACGTGCTGGGCGCGGTCGGCAAAGGCCAGCCGACTGGCTTCGGTGTAGCGGTGCAGCCAGTCCACCGAAGGCTCGGTCCCGGGGTTGGCGGGCTCGGGTGGCCACTGGGCCAGCGTGCCCAGGATCTGCCCCACCGCCAGGGCCCCGGAGCCGGGTGGCGGGAAGCCGCAGACCCGGTAGCGCCGGGTGGGTGTCTCCAGCGGGTGGCACAGCGCTTTGCGCTCGCGCGGTCGGTAGTGGCGCAGGTCGTCCAGACTCAAGTGGCCCGGGCGCAGCGGGTGTTGGCGCACCTTGTCCACCATGGCCTGCGCCACCGGGCCGCGCATCAGACCGGCCGCGCCCTCGGTGGCGATGCGGCGCAGGGTGTCGGCCAGCGCCGGGTTGCGCAGGCGGTGCCCCACCGGCCAGGGCCGGCCCTGGGCGCCGTAAAAGTGGCGGGCGGCGTCCGGGTCGCGCCGCAGGTGCGGGTCTTGCGCCAGCAGGGTGTGCAGGCGCGGCGTGACGGCAAAGCCGTCTTGCGCCAGCGCCACGGCCGGCGCCACCAGCCGCGCCCAGGGCAGGCGGCCGTGCCGGCGGTGGGCCGCTTCCAGCATGGCCACGGCCCCGGGCACGCCGACCGACAGGCCGCCCACCACCGCGTCGTCAAAGGGCAGGGGTTGGCCGTCCGGGCCCAGGAACAGGTCCTCGCTGGCGGCGGCGGGGGCGGTTTCGCGGCCGTCGTAGGCGCGCACGGCCTGACCGTCGAAATGCAGCAGAAACGCGCCGCCGCCCACGCCGCTGGACTGCGGCTCCACCACCCCCAGCACCAGTTGCACCGCCACCGCCGCGTCCAGCGCGTTGCCGCCGTCGCGCAGCACCGCCCGCCCGGCCTCTGCCGCCAGGGGGTGGGCCGCCGCCACGGCGTGGCGCTGGGCCGTCCAGCCGGGTTTGGCCACCCAGCCCGACGCCGCCTCCGGCTGGGGCGGGCCGCTCGGGGCCAACGGCGCCGTGCCGCAGGCGGCCAGGCCCAGGCTGCCACACAGCAGCCACAGGGCCCGTCCCACGCGTTCGGGTGCCCGCGGTTGCGGGCGGTGGGTCGTGGGCAGCGCAGCGGCACCGCCGGGCGGGACCCCTCGGGGGATGTTGGACAATCGCATCACAGCGGTGACGGTACCACGTTCACCCCTTTGCGGCCCCCTTTTTTCCGACCCCATGAGCAAGGCCTTCACCAAAGAAACCGACGCGGAAGACGACGACCTGCCCGACGGCCCGGCGCTGCCCGCGGGCGGCAAGAATTACATGACCCAGGCCGGCCACGACCGCCTGCGCGCTGAACTGCTGCACCTGCTGGACGAAGAGCGCCCGCGCGTGGTCGAGATCGTGCACTGGGCCGCCAGCAATGGCGACCGCTCCGAAAACGGCGACTACCTCTACGGCAAAAAGCGTTTGCGCGAGATCGACCGCCGCATCCGCTTCCTCACCCGGCGGCTGGACATCGCGGTGGTGGTCGACCCCTCCCTGCACCACGGCGCGGACCAGGTGTTTTTTGGCGCCACCGTCACCTACGCGCGCGAGGACGGTGCCGAAAACACCGTCACCATCCTCGGCATCGACGAGGCCGACAGCGCCCAGGGCCAGGTCAGCTGGGTGGCGCCGGTGGCGCAGGCCCTGTTGAAAGCCCGGGTGGGCGACGAGGTGCGGCTGCGCACCCCCGCCGGTTGGGACACGCTGGAGGTGCTGGACGTGCGCTACCCGGCCCCGGCGCGCTGACGCCCCCGGGGGCGCTTCAAAGGCCTTCGCGCGCCGGCCGCACCCGCGCGGCACGCACCACCGACGGCGTCCGCTTGAGTTGGCGCAGCACCTGGGCCAGGTGCACCCGGTCGCGCACCGCCACGGTGAAGCGCAGGTCGATGGCGCTTTGCGCCGCGTCCTCGCCCATGTGGATATGGGTGATGTCGGCCTCCGCCGCGGCCAGCGCCGCCGCCACCTTGGCCAGCACTCCCTTGCCGTTGACCACCGTCACCACCACGGTGGACTCGAACAGCCGCACCGGCTCCTCGGCCCACTCCACCTCCAGGAAGCGCTCGCTGTCGCGGTGCAGCAGCTTGCGCCCCACCGGGCAGTCGTCGGTGTGCACCACCAGGCCTTCGCCGCGGCCCAGGTAGCCCACAATGCCGTCGCCCGGCACCGGCCGGCAACAGCTGGCGTACTGCACCGAGGCGCCCTCGCTGCCGTCCAGCGTCACCACGCCCTGGCTGGGCCGGTCGTCGTGCGCGGCGCCGTAGCGCTCCTGGCTGATCAGCAGCAGGTCGGGCTTTTCGCCCGATTCGGCCAGCAGCGCCGCCAGCTTCTTGCCCACCATGCTGGCGATGCGCTTGCCCAGGCCGATGTCGGTCAGCAGCTCCGCGCGCAGCTTGTTGCCGGTGAAGCGCAGCAGCTTGTCCCACACCGCCTGGTGCTCGGGGCCGTCGGTGGGCAATGCGGCAATGCCTTCGGCGCGCAGCGCCTGCAGCAGCAGCCGCTCGCCCAGCGTCATCGATTCTTCCTGGGCCAGGGTTTTCAGGTGGTGGCGGATCTTGGAGCGCGCCCGCCCGGTTTTCACAAAGCCCAGCCAGCTCGGGTTGGGCGTGGCGTGCGGCGAGGTGACGATCTCCACCACATCGCCGTTGTTCAGCTCGGTGCGCAGCGCGGCCTGTTCGCCGTTGACCTTGGCGCCGATGGCGCGGCTGCCCACGTCGCTGTGGATGGCGTAAGCAAAGTCCACCACCGTGGCGCCGCGCGGCATGGCCATGATGCGGCTCTTGGGCGTGAACACATAGACCGAATCGGGGAACAGGTCGATCTTGACGTGGTCCCAGAACTCGGCCGCGTCGTGCGTTTCCTGCTGGATGTCCAGCAGTGACTGCAGCCACTGGGTGTTGAGGTCCTGCGACGCCGGGCTGTCCGGCTCGCTCGCCTTGTACAGCCAGTGCGCCGCCACGCCGGACTCGGCCACCACGTCCATGGTGGGCGTGCGCAGCTGGAACTCGATGTTGGTGCCGAACGGCCCCACCAGCGTGGTGTGCAGCGACTGGTAGCCGTTCATCTTGGGGATGGCGATGTAGTCGCGGAACTTGCCCGGCAGCGGCTTGTAGAGCTGGTGCAGCGTGCCCAGCGCGGTGTAGCAGTCCAACAGCTCGGGCAGCACGATGCGAAAGCCGTAGATGTCGGTCACCTGCGCGAAGGACAGGTGCTTGAGGTCCATCTTGCGGTAGACGGAGTAGAGCGTTTTCTCGCGCCCCACGATGCGCACGTCCATCCCCAGCTTCAGGAAGGCGTTTTCCACCTCGCCCTGCACCCGCGCGATCAGGTCTTTGCGGCGGCTGCGCGACTTGTTCAGGGCCTTGTCCAGCGCCTGGTAGCGCCAGGGGTGCAGGTGCTTGAAGGCCAGGTCCTGCAGTTCGCGGTAGTTGTTGTTCAGGCCCAGGCGGTGGGCAATCGGCGCGTAGATTTCCAGCGTTTCGCTGCTGATGCGGGCCCACTTGCTGCGCGGCATGTCGCCCATGGTGCGCATGTTGTGGGTGCGGTCGGCCAGCTTGATGAGGATGACGCGCACGTCGCGCGCCATGGCCAGCAGCATCTTGCGGAAGGACTCGGCCTGGTTCTGTTCGCGGCTGTCGAATTCCAGCTTGTCCAGCTTGGTCAGGCCGTCCACCAGCTCGGCCACGGGGGTGCCGAAACGCTCGGCCATGTCCTGTTTGGACACGCCGCAGTCCTCCAGCACGTCGTGCATCAGGGCGGCGCACAGGGCCTGGGCGTCCAGCTTCCATTCGGTGCACTGCTGCGCCACCGCGATCGGGTGGGTGATGTAGGGGTCGCCGTTCTTGCGCATCTGGCCCAGGTGGGCGGCGTCGGCAAAGCGGTAGGCCTGGCGCACCTGTTCCACCTCGGCCGCGCTCAGGTAGTCCAGCCGTGCCTCCAGCGCCGCGAAGCTCGCGGCGGCGGCACTGGCCGCGGCCGGGGAATGGCTCATCGCAGGGGCGGGCATCACATCTTGGCGCATCCCTTTACTTTAGCCGGACTCGGCACCGTTTGCGGGCATGGGGTCGGCAAACGGCGCAATGGGCGCGATAAAAACAAAAAGCACCGCGGCGGCGGTGCTTTCGGTGCGGCAGGGCGTTGGCCTCAGACCGGCACTTTTTTCAACATTTCCAGGCCGACCTTGCCGTCGGCGATTTCGCGCAGCGCGGTCACGACCGGCTTGTTGCGGGTCTCGATCTTGGGGGTGTGGCCCTGGTTCAGCATGCGGGCGCGGTAGGTCGCGGCCAGCACGAGCTGGAAACGGTTGGGGATCTTTTCCAGGCAATCTTCGACGGTGATGCGTGCCATGTCGGGGCTCCAGACTGAGCGTTCAGCTCGTGGATGACGGGATGTGAAGTGCGCGAAAAGTTTCGGCGCGGGCGCGGCGCTGGGCGGCCACCTTGAGTCGCTGGGCGTGCGCAATCGCTTTCAGGTCGAACAGAGCACGCTCAAACATTTCATTGATTATAACGAAGTCGAAGCGGTCGACGTGGGCCACCTCCTCGGCGGCGTTGCGCATGCGCAGTTCGATCACCTCCTCGCTGTCCTCGGCGCGGCGCATCAGGCGGGCGCGCAGCTCGGGCCAACTTGGCGGCAGGATGAAGATCAGCACCGCGTTGGGGAACTGCTCTTTGATCTGGATGGCGCCCTGGTAGTCGATCTCCAGCACGATGTCGGCGCCGGCGGCGATTTTGTCCTCGATCGCCTTGCGCGAGGTGCCGTAGCGGTTGCTGTGCACATGGGCCCACTCGACGAAGGCGTTGTGCGCCACCATGCGGTCGAACTCTTCGTTGCTGACGAAGTAGTACTCGCGGCCGTGCATTTCCTGGCCGCGCGGCGCGCGCGTGGTGTGCGACACCGACAGCTCCATGCGCGCGTCCACTTCCAGCAGCGCCTTGACCAGGCTGGACTTGCCGGTGCCGCTGGGCGCGGCCACGACGTAGAGGTTTCCGGGGTAATCCATATTCATTCCAGGTTTTGCACCTGCTCGCGCATCTGCTCGATCAGCACTTTCATGTCCACCGAGATGCGGGTGAGTTCCAGGCTGGAGGATTTGCTGCCCAGGGTGTTGGCCTCGCGGTGCAGTTCCTGAATAAAGAAGTCCAGGCGCTTGCCGACTTCGCCGCCTTTGTGCAGCAGGCGTTCGATCTCGTCCAGGTGCGACTGCAGACGGGTCAGTTCCTCGGCCACGTCGATGCGGATGGCGTAGGCGGTGGCCTCGGACAGGGCGCGTTCCTGGGCGGCGCTGGCGGCGGCGTCGCTCTGGGCCGCGCCCAGGGCGTCGTTCCAGCGTTCCAGAAAGCGCTGGCGTTGCAGTTCCACCAGCTGCGGCACCAGCGGCTGGGCCTGGCTGGCCAGGGCGCGCAGCTGCGCCAGGTGGCCCAGCAGCATGGCCGCCAGACGCGCGCCTTCGCGTTCGCGCGAGGCGGTGAATTCGCCCACCTGCACCTGGGCCAGGGCCAGCAGGGCGTCGCCCAGGCCGGTGGGCGCGGGGGCGCTGCGCGACAGGGTGCCCAGCACCTCGGCCACGCTCAGTTCGCGGGCGCTGGGCAGCCAGTCGCGCACCTGGTCCTGCAGGGCCAGCAGCTTTTGCAGTTCGGCCACGCTGGGCGCGCGCAGCCCGCCGTCCTGGCGGCCTTCGATCCAGGCGCGCACCTCCACCTTGCCGCGCTTCATGCGGGCGGTCAGCAGTTCGCGCAGCGCCGGTTCGCCCGGGCGCAGTTCGTCGGACAGGCGAAAGGACAGGTCGAGGAAGCGGCTGTTGACCGAACGGATTTCCATGCCCAGCATGGGCCCGGCCGGGGGGCTCGGTTCGCCGCCGGCGGGGGGGTGGCTGTGCCCGTTGGCATAGCCGGTCATGCTGTAAACTGGCATTCAAACTCTCTGTGTGTGCAACGTTGTTGGGGTTGCAGATCCTCTGATTATGTCAAAGACCAAGCCCGCTCCCCTGCCACCAGACACGCTGATCGGGGGTTACCGCATCGTGCGCCAGCTGGCGGCCGGCGGTTTCGGGCTGGTCTACCTGGCGCTGGACAGCAGCGGCCAGCCGGTGGCGCTCAAGGAATACCTGCCCTCGGCGCTGGCGGTGCGGGCACCGGGTGAGCTGCTGCCGGTGGTGCCGCCCGAAAAACTGTCGCTCTACCGCTTGGGGCTCAAGAGTTTCTTCGAGGAAGGCCGGGCACTGGCGCAGATCTCCCACCCGTCGGTGGTGAGCGTGCTCAACTTCTTCCGCGAAAACGAAACCGTTTACATGGTCATGAACTACCTCGAAGGCGCCAGCCTGCAGGAGTTCATCGTCACCGCGCGCGGCCTGAAGAAAAAAAAGGTCATGCGCGAGGCCACCATCCGTTCGCTGTTCGACGAGGTGCTGCGCGGCCTGCGCATCGTGCACCAGCACAAGATGCTGCACCTCGACATCAAGCCGGCCAACATCTTCATCACCGACGAGAACAAGGCGGTGTTGATCGACTTTGGCGCGGCGCGCGAGGTGCTCAACACCGAGGGCAATTTTGTGCGCCCGATGTACACCCCCGGTTTTGCCGCGCCGGAAATGTACAAGCGCAACACCGGCATGGGGCCGTGGACCGACATTTACGCGGTGGGCGCCTGCATGTATTCCTGCATGCAGGGCTACCCGCCGCACGACGCGCCCCAGCGCCTCGAAAAGGACCGGCTGGCCTCGTCCCTGGCGCGGCTGCGCGGGGTGTATTCCGACAACCTGATCGAGGTGGTGCAGTGGTGCATGGCCACCGACCCGCTGTCGCGCCCGCAGTCGGTGTTCGCCCTGCAAAAAGAGCTCAACCGCGAGGACGAGCCCCAGTTCACGCAGCCCGGGCTGGTGGACAAGGTGCGTTGGCGCCTGGGTGGGTTGATCGGCGGCGCCGCGCCGGCCCCGGCGCGCCCGTCCGAGCGTTCCAGCTTCATGGACCCATGAAGTTCTCCGTCTACCAGGTCAGCCGCCAGGGCGGCCGGCCGCTGAACGAGGACCGGCTGGGCTACACCTACACCCGCGGCGCGGTGCTGCTGGTGCTGGCCGACGGCATGGGTGGCCACCCCGAGGGCGAAAAGGCCGCCGAGATCGCGGTGCAGGCCTTCACCCGGGCCTTTCGCGCCCAGGCCCAGCCCACCCTGGCCGACCCGCGCGCCTTTCTGGAGGCCACCGTGCTGGCCGCCAGCCAGGCGATCGCCGACTACGCCCGTGCCGCGGCCATGCCCGACAACCCGCGCACCACCGCCGTGGCCGCCGTGCTGCAGGACGGCCAGCTCACCGCGCTGCATTCCGGCGACTCGCGCCTGTACTGGGTGCGCCAGGGCCGGCTGCTGGCCCGCACCCGCGACCACACTTACCACGACAAGCCCGAGCTGTTTCGCAACCTGCCGCCGGGCCTCAACCGCAGCGTGCTGTTCACCTGCCTGGGCTCCGACAGCCCGCCGCTGTACGACGTGCTCGGGCCCCAGGCCCTGCACGACGGCGACCGCCTGCTGCTGTGCTCCGACGGTCTGTGGTCGGTCGTGGCCGACCCCGACGTGGCCGCCGGCCTGCACGGCCTGCCGCTGAAAGACGCGGTGTCGCAACTGGCCGACGAGGCCCTGCGCAAGGGCGGCCGGCACGGCGACAACGTCTCGCTGCTGGCGCTGGAGTGGGAGGCCGACGAGGCCTTCGCCGCCACCGAAGTGATCCACCCCGACGCGCTGGGTGCCGAGGACGCCGTGTCGTCCGACGCCGAGGCGCTGGCGCCCGGCGCGGCCCATGCCACCGATGCCACCGCCGGCCCGGACGACGCCTTCGACGACGAGGCGATCGAACGCACCATCGCCGAAATCAACGACGCGATCCGCCGCACCGCCCTGCGCAAGTCCCTCTGATGTCTGAACCCCCGCGCGGCCCTGCGCCGCACCCTTGACCCGAAGCCCCAATGACCGACCCTGTTGCCTCCCCCATGCCCCGCCACGACGGCCGCCCCGCCCACGCCCTGCGCCCGGTGCGCATCACCCGCGGCTTCACCAAGCACGCCGAAGGTTCGGTCCTGATCGAATTCGGCGACACCCGGGTGCTGTGTACCGCCAGCGTGGAAGAGCGCGTGCCGCCGCACCAGAAAGGCACGGGCCAGGGCTGGGTGACGGCCGAATACGGCATGCTGCCGCGTGCCACCCACACCCGCAGCGGCCGCGAGGCCGCCAAGGGCAAGCAGACCGGCCGCACCCAGGAAATCCAGCGCCTGATCGGCCGTTCCCTGCGCGCGGTGTTCGACCTGAAGCTGCTGGGCGAACGCACCCTCACGCTGGACTGCGACGTGCTGCAGGCCGACGGCGGCACCCGCACCGCCGCCATCACCGGGGCCTTCGTGGCCGCGCAGGACGCGGTGCACCGCCTGCTGGCCGAAGGCAAGATCGCCCAGACCCCGGTGTTGCACCCGGTGGCGGCGGTGTCGGTGGGCATCGTCCAGGGCCAGCCGGTGCTGGACCTCGATTACGTGGAGGACGCCGCCTGCGACACCGACATGAACGTGGTCATGACCGGCGCCGGCCACTACGTGGAGGTGCAGGGCACCGCCGAAGGCGCGCCCTTCAACCGGGAAGAAATGAACCAGTTGCTGCTGTTGGCCGAAAAAGGCATCCAGGAACTGATCGGCTTGCAACGCGCCGCCCTGGCCGGCGCGGACGTGGCGTGAGGGACGTGGCATGACGGGCAAACCACTGGTGCTGGCCAGCAACAACGCCGGCAAATTGGCCGAGCTGCAGGCCATGTTCGCGCCGCTGGGCGTGGCACTGGTCCGGCAGGGCGACCTGGGCATCCCCGAGGCGGCCGAGCCGCACTGCACCTTTGTGGAGAACGCCCTGGCCAAGGCCCGCCACGCCAGCGCGCACAGCGGTCTGCCCGCCCTGGCCGACGACGCCGGCCTGTGCGTGGACGCCTTTGGCGGCCTGCCCGGCGTGGACACCGCCCACTACTGCACCCAGTTCGGCTACAACAAAAGCGACGCCAACAACGTGCGCGCCTTGCTGGAACAGCTGCAAGGCCAGCCCAACCGCCGCGCCGCCATGGTCAGCACCCTGGTGGCGGTGCGCAGCCCGACCGACCCGGAACCGCTCATCGCCACTGGCCGCGTGGCCGGCCTGATCGCGCCCGAGCCGGTGGGCAGCAACGGCTTTGGTTTCGATCCCATCATGTGGCTCCCCGAGTTCGGCCAGACCTT
>NZ_JAAQQT010000573.1:0-6020 GCF_011742065.1 Aquabacterium sp. A08 | reverse complement strand
GGCCAGGTCGGTGGCGCCGCCGTACACGCTGCCGCTCAGCGCGCACACCGTCAGCGCCCGCACCCGGGCCAGGGCGTCGGGCACCTGCTCGAACGCCAGGGGCGCGTGGCCGCTGTCGTTGAATTCCCCGATGTGGTAGCCCGCACTGAACACCCGCGCGTGGGGCCAGGTGCGTGCGGTCAGCACCAGCACCCGCACCTGCGGGTCGTCGTTGAGCGCCTCGAACTGCTGCAACAGGGTGCGCAGGTCTTCGTCGTGCAGCCGGTTGCGGTGCGCCGGGCGGTTCAGGGTGAGGGTGGCCACGCCGTCGGCCACGGTCAGGATCGGGGGTGAGGCGTCGGGCCAGGGCTGGTGGGTGGGCCAGGTAGGCAGGGTCATGGGACGGTGGGTGGACAACAAAAACGAAGGGCCGCCGGGGCGGGCCCCGGCGTGCCGGCTCAGAACGGCAGGCTCGGCTGGGTCAGCAGCCGTTCGATGAAGGTGCGGCGGCGCTGCTTGTCCTCGTCGCTGCCCTGGGCGCGAAACAGCGACTCGGACTGCATGTAGCTGTACATCACAAAGGCGCGGTTCTGGGCCGCCAGCGGATCGAAGCCCAGACGCGCAAAGCAGTCGCCGATGTAGCGCAGGCGCATGGCGTCCACCTCGTCCACCACGGCGCGGGCGATGTCGTCGCGGCGCGCCCAGGCGCGGATCGCCAGTTCGATGGCGCCGCCGCGCTGTGCCCGGGCACCGTGAAAAGGCAGCGCCGCCAGTTCGTGGATGACGGTCTGCGCCGTCACCCCCTGGCGGTTGTGGGCGGCGATGACCTGCTCGGTCTGGGTCTGCTTCCAGGCCTGCAGCAGCCGCTGCAGCAGGTCGGCGCGGTCCACAAAGTGCCAGTAAAAGCTGCCGCGGGTCACCTGCAGGGTCTTGGCCAGCACGTCCACCCGCACGCCTTCCACGCTTTTGTCCACCAGCACGTCGGCGGCCACGCGCAGCCAGTCCTGCGGCGTCAGGGACGGCCGCGCGCCGGGGCGGGCGGCGTGGGGGGGTGGGGATGCAGCGGTCATGGCATCGGGATGATAGCGGCGCCAGCCGGCCCGGGGCTGACATGGGGGCGGGCCCTCAGGTTTACCCCAATGGCGCGGCGCCAGAAACCGGACAAAAATTCACCATACAGTTGTGAATGGTAACGAATCCCGGCCAATCATCAGGGTAAACCCTAGGAACCAAACCGAGACAAGTTCCAGTCATTTAGTTATTATTCATAATCATATTCACCCCATCCCACGAGACACCATGAGCAGCTCCCACCCCACCGCCACCCCCGCCCGCGACGCCGTCCAGCTCACCATGCACGGTGACGTGGCGGTGGTGCGCCTGTGCCGCCCGGCCAAGCGCAACGCCCTGAGCGACGGCCTGATCCTGGCCATCCGCGACACCTTCCAGAACCTGCCGGCCAACGCGCGGGCCGCGGTCATCCACGGCGAAGGCGACCACTTTTGCGCCGGCCTGGACCTGTCGGAACTGCAGGAACGCGACGCCGGCGAAGGCATCTTCCACTCGCGCATGTGGCACCAGGCGCTGGACTGCGTGGAAAAGGGCAACGTGCCGGTGGTGGCCGCCCTGCACGGCGCGGTCGTGGGCGGCGGCCTGGAACTGGCCAGCGCCTGCCACATCCGCGTGGCCGACGAGTCCACCTTCTTCGCCCTGCCCGAAGGCACCCGCGGCATCTTCGTGGGCGGCGGCGGTTCGGTGCGCATCCCCAAGCTGATCGGCGCGGCCCGCATGACCGACATGATGCTGACCGGCCGCGTCTACAACGCCGCCGACGGCGAGCGCGTGGGCCTGTCGCAGTACCTGGTGCCCGCCGGCACCGCGCTGGACAAGGCGCTGGAACTGGCCACCCGCATCGCCACCAACGCGCCGCTGACCAACTTCGCCCTGATGCACGCCCTGCCCCGCATCGCGGAACAGCCGGGCGACCACGGCTTCTTCACCGAAGCCCTGATTTCCTCCATCGCCCAGGCCGCACCCGAGGCCAAGGCGCGCGTGCGCGCCTTCCTGGAAGGCAAGGCCGCCAAGGTTCAAAAAGGCTGAGCCGGCACCGCGCAGAGGCAGACACACATGAACGACACCCCCGCCACCTTCCGGCCGCTGACCTTCGGCGTGACCCGCGTGACGCTGCGCGACGGCCCCACCGGCACCCACTACCTGGAAGCCGACCAGCCGCTGCAGCCCTACCCCGAGCGCCTGACCGACCGCCTGCGCCAGTGGGCCGAGGCCGCGCCCGACCGCACCTGGCTGGCCCAGCGCCAGCGCGTCACCGGCGCCGACGGCCAGACCGCCCTGGGCGACTGGCAGCACGTCAGCTACGCCCAGGCCTGGGCCACGGCGCGCGCCATCGCACAGGGCCTTATCGACCGCGGCCTGAACGCCGAGCGGCCGGTGGTGATCCTGAGCGAAAACAGCCTGGAACACGGCCTGCTGGCCCTGGGCTGCCTGGTGGCGGGCGTGCCCTACGTGCCCACCTCGCCGGCGTATTCGCTGGTCAGCACCGACTACGACAAGCTCAAGCACGTGCTGCGCACCGTCACGCCGGGCCTGGTGTTCGCGCAAGACGCACGCTACGCCAAGGCGATTGCCGGCGCCGTGGCGCCCGACCTCGACGTGGTGCTGGCCAGTGGCCACCTGGACGGCCGCGCCACCACCGCCTTCGACGCGCTGGCCCGCGCGCCGGTGACGCCGGCGGTGGACGCCGCCATGGCCGCCACCGGCCCCGACACCATCACCAAATTCCTGTTCACCAGCGGCTCCACCAAGCTGCCCAAGGCGGTCATCAACACCAACCGCATGTGGTGCGCCAACCAGCAGCAGATGACGCAGTCGATGCCGGTGCTGCAGGAAGACCCGCTGGTGCTGGTGGACTGGCTGCCCTGGAACCACACCTTCGGCGGCAACCACAACTTCGGCATGGTGCTCTACCACGGCGGCACCATGTACATCGACGACGGCAAGCCCACCCCGGCGCTGATCGGCGAAACCCTGCGCAACCTGCGCGAGGTGGCGCCCACCGTGTACTTCAACGTCCCCACCGGCTTCGAGGCCATCGCCAACGCGATGAAGGCCCCGACCGACGACGGCCGCACCCTGCGCAAGACCTTTCTGTCGCGCGTCAAGATGTTCTTCTACGCCGGCGCCGCCCTGGCCCAGCCGGTGTGGGACAGCCTGTACGAGAGCGAGGAGGCCGAGATCGGCGAGCGCATCGTCATGACCTCGGGCCTGGGCATGACCGAATCCGGCCCCTTCGGCCTGTTCGTGACCAGCCCCAACGTGCGGGCCGGCGACCTGGGCGTGCCCACCCCCGGCATGGCCGTGAAGCTGGTGGACATGCAGGGCAAGACCGAGGTGCGCTACAAAGGCCCCAACATCACCCCCGGCTACTGGCGCGCGCCGGCCGAAACCACCGAGGCCTTTGACGAAGAAGGCTACTTCTGCTCGGGCGACGCGGTGAAGTGGATCGACGAGACCGACATCCACCTGGGCCTGAAGTTTGATGGCCGCATCGCCGAAGACTTCAAGCTGGCCACCGGCACCTTCGTCAGCGTGGGCCCGCTGCGCGGGAAGATCATCGCCGCCGGCGCGCCCTACATCCAGGACGCGGTCATCACCGGCCTGAACATGAAGGAAGTGGGCGCCATGGTGTTCCCCACGCCCAAGGTGCGCGAGCTGTGCGACCTGCCGCCCAGCGCCTCGCTGCACGACGTGCTGGACCACCCGGCCGTGCTGGCGCACTTCCAGACTGTGGTGAACGAACTGGCCAAAACCGCCACCGGCAGCGCCAACCGCATCGCCCGCCTGTGCCTGCTGGCCGACCCGCCCACCATCGACCGTGGCGAGATCACCGACAAAGGCTCGATCAACCAGCGCGCCGTGCTGGGCCACCGCGCCGACACCGTGGCCAAGCTGCACGCCGACGCCTTGCACTACATCCTCAAGCCGCAGGCCTGAGCCCCCATTTTTCACAAGGAACGACCATGGCCCACAAGGGATTTTTCAACGCCTTCAACGACGTGTGGATGCTGGACGGCGTGCGCACCCCGATGGTGGACTACTGCGGCGCGCTCGGCCACATTTCGCCCACCGACCTGGGCATCAAGGCCGCCCGCGAGGCGCTGGCCCGCAACGGCGTCAACCCGGCCGACATCGGCTCGGTCATCACCGGCAACATGGCGCCCGGCGACTTCGACCAGTTCTTCCTGCCGCGCCACATCGGCCTGTACGCCGGCGTGCCGCAAGACGTGCCGGCCATCATGGCGCAGCGCATCTGCGGCACCGGCTTTGAGCTGTTCCGCCAGGCCGGCGAGCAGATCGAGGCCGGCGCCTGCGACGCCGCGCTGGTGGTGGGCACCGAGAGCATGACGCGCAACCCCATCGCCGCCTTCAACCACCGCACCGGCTTCAAGCTGGGCGCGCCGGTGGGCTTCAAGGACTACATGTGGGAGGCCCTGAAAGACCCGGCCGCTGGCATCAACATGATCCAGACCGCCGAGAACCTGGCCAAGAAGTACGGCATCAGCCGCGAGGACGTGGACCAGTTCGCCAGCGACTCCTTCGCCAAGGCCGTGGCCGCGCAGGAAGCCGGTTTCTTCGACGGCGAAATCGTGCCGGTCGTCACCGAGAAATTCGAGGTCGAAGGCCTGAAGCCGCGCGGCATCAAGCTGCAAGGCAAGGTCACCAGCGTGGACCGCGACACCCACCCGCGCCTGTCGCCGGTGGAGGTGCTCGCCAAGCTCAAACCGGTGTACGAGGGCGGCGTGCAGACCGGCGGCAACAGTTCGGCGCTGGTGGACGCGGCGGCGGCGTGCATCGTCACCTCCGGCGCCTACGCCAAAGCGAATGGCAAAACGCCCGCCGCCCGCGTGGTGGCCGCCGCTGCGGTGGGCGTGCCGCCCGAAATCATGGGCATCGGCCCGGCGCCGGCCATCCGCCTGCTGCTGGAACGCACCGGCCTGCAACTGTCCGACATTGGCCGCTTCGAGATCAACGAAGCCCAGGGTGCACAGACGCTCGCCGTGGGCCGCGAACTGGGCCTGGACCTGGCCAAGCTCAACGTCAACGGCGGCGCCATCGCGCTGGGCCACCCGCTGGCCTGCACCGGCGTGCGCCTGACCCTCACCCTGGCGCGCGAACTGCGCCGCAGCGGCCTGCGCTACGGCATCTCCAGCGCCTGCGTGGGCGGCGGCCAGGGCATTGCGCTGCTGATCGAGAACCCGGACGCGGCCTGATTTTTTAAGGACAGACACCATGGACATTCAAGGCAAAGCAGCCCTCGTCACCGGCGGCGGCTCCGGTTTGGGCGAGGCCACCGCCCGCGAACTCGCCCGCCTGGGCGCGAAAGTGGCGGTGCTGGACGTGAACCTGGACAACGCCCAGCGCGTGGCAGCCGACATCGGCGCTGAATTTGGTAACGGCTGCGCCGTGGCGGTGCAATGCGACGTCACCAGCCCCGACAGCGTGCAGGCCGCCCTCGAAGCGGCCGCCGCGGCCCACGGCCCGGCGCGCATCCTCATGCAAATCGCCGGCATCGGCACCGCCAAGCGCGTGGTCGGCAAGGACGGCACCGCCGCCCCGCTGGAAGACTTCGCCAAGGTCATCCACGTCAACCTGATCGGCACCTACAACGTGGCCCGGCTGTTCGCCGCCGCCTGCGCCAAGCTGGACCCGATGGAGGACGGCGAACGCGGCGCCATGGTGTTCACCGCCTCGGTCGCCGCCTACGACGGCCAGGTGGGCCAGCAGGCTTACAGTGCCTCCAAAGCCGGCGTGGTGGGCATGACCCTGCCCATGGCGCGCGACCTGGCGCAGCACGGCATCCGCGTCTGCACCATCGCCCCCGGCCTGTTCGCCACCCCGCTCATGAAAACCCTGCCCGAGCCGGTGCAACAGTCGCTGGCGGCCAGCATCCCCTTCCCCTCGCGCCTGGGCAAGCCCAGCGAGTTCGCCGAACTGGCCTGCCACATCGTCAGCAACGGCCACCT
>NZ_JAAQQT010000572.1:0-3172 GCF_011742065.1 Aquabacterium sp. A08 | reverse complement strand
GCTTCAGTCATGGTGTCCACCTATCTCGTTTGGTGGACACCATCGTTGCCGCTTGGGCCGTCGACCTCAAGGGTGGGATGACCGCACGCTTACAGCCAACCTGCCACAAGCGGCGGTGCAGATCATCGTGGGCGCCATGCAGAGCCACCAGGCCATGGCCACCAAGCTGCTGAGCGATGAGAGCACGCGTGGCGTGTTCCTGGATGTCGTCTATGAGCTGCTGAAGCGGGACAGTGGGGGGGAGTTGTTCAAGGCGGTGCGGTGACCGCTCTATCCCGACAGGCTCGAGCTGTAGATGACGATAAGCAGGGAGAAGCGATTGAAGAAGCACCATCTACCCATGCTGGCAACCTTCCTGCTGGCCCTAGCAGGCACAGTTGGGGCGCAGCAGCCGGTCTACCTGTGCAATGGCGTTTACACGGACCGACCCTGTGCGAACGGCAAAGAGGTCGACATCCTGCCGACCGAAGGGATGCACTCCATGTCAGGCCAGAAGCAACAGAGCCAGGAGGCCGTCATGAGAGACATCAGCAGGCAAATTCAGCAAGCCCAGCAGCGAGGGATGGAGCAAGGTGTGACACTGCATCGCTGTCATCAGCTGAGGCAGGAACGCATGCAACTGGATCGGACAGAGAAGGCCGGGTCATTGACGGACCGGCGGTTGGCGATCCGTCAGGAGCAGTTCAAACTGGGATGCAAGCAGAACTGAGGGAGAGGCGGCTAAAGGCTGATTCCGGACGCCCAGTTGAGATAGCCAGCAGGCAGACAAAATTCGATCCGGTCACTCACTGCACTTCGGGAAGAATGGCCGCTGATCCACAGATAGCGGTCATCTAGGAGCACGTTGAGCCTGATCCTGTATCAAATGGCTTCAAGACGATTAAGCTGCAGTCCCCCCCAGGAGGTTTTATGTCAAAGACGGCCGTGCTTGCCCTTTCCCATCCCTTCATCGCCACGGAAATGCGCCCACTTCTTGGAAACCTGGGATCACAGACGAAGTAGCCCGATTTGCTATTGCCAGATGGGAACGGTGGACCTTTCACCGTTCTCTCGCGTTGAGATCATGGAGCCCTCCTGCGTCTGTTGCGCTCAGTGTGGGTTGGCGTCTCGGTCGAGCAGGGATTTGGCCTGTTCATAGGCTTCGGGGGTGATTTCTCCCTTGGCCAGCCGCCGCTGCAGCAGTTGGAGCGGTGACTCACGCTCTGTTCGCCGCGCGCGTTGCTGTGGTGACCAGACGGTAACCACCAGCACAACCACCAGAATCAGCCAGAAGACCCACCAGATGGCGTGCATGCCGCCCATGTAATAACCATGATCTAAGAACATGTTGCCACCTCTTGCATCGCTGGGTCATGGAGCGGGCATACGGTCTATCATCATTTGCATGATGGCTTGCATCATCTCCATGCGCTTTTCCATGATGGCGTGACGCTGCATCATCTGCGGGCCCATGCCGGCAGCTGGAGGCGCAGTGCCGCTGCCTGCTGCTGGCAGGGGTGCAGAGGAACTGCCAAGCATACCCGCGCCACCCATCATGCCCATTCCTCCTATAGGCATGCCGGTCATCTGGCCCATCAGCTTCACGCTTTCTTGCATGGTTTTCTGGTGTTCTGCCATCACGGCCTGCCGCTCTTGTGGAGTCTTGGTCTCGGCCAGTTTTCGGCTCATGTTTCGCATCAATTGCAGCTGCCTGTCCATGGCGGTTATGGACTGCTCCGGCGTGGGTGGCGTCGTTTGGGCGGGCGCGGATGCTGCCCCGTCGGGGTGGTACTGGGTATGCTCGACAGCGGATTGGGCTTGAGTGTTGGCGGAAAATGCCGCCGCACCAATCAGCATAGTCAGGACCAGGGGTTTCGATGCGTTCATGGGGCAGTCCTTTCAAGACATGTTTTGGGACAAATGCTCTTGTGGCTCATCACTGCGTCTTCATGTCGTGTGATGCGCGCTCCATGTCTGCAATTTACGCCTTTGACGCTCACTTGCACATGACCGCAGGATGACAATAAGGTCAGGATTGAAGCGTAATGCGTGCCTTCGGAATGTGATCTCTGCGGTTGGATCGAAAACATCCACTCGTGAGACTTTCACGCCTTTCGCAAAATTCCGCAAGGAATTTGCTTCTACTGCTGTGGTGGCGTTGTTGCACAAAGGCCCGGGCGAACGCAGTAACCCCAACCCCAGACGGACTTAGGCCACGGCCACCGTCACCGGGCGTCCGAGTTGGCTGAACCGGTTGAGCAGGGCCACACGGATGTGCAACTCCGTCACCTGACGCTCAAACGTCCTGGCCATCACCCGCTCGCCCAGCCGCTTGAAGCAGTTCATCTTCGTCTCCACCAGGCTGCGCCGGTGGTAACCAATCCACTTCTTCCAGATTCGTCGTCCCAGCCGTTGGCACGCTCGCAAGGCTTCGTTGCGTGAAGCGGCCCCCGTCTGGTTGTTCTTCCACGCCCGGGCGTTCTTGCGTGGGGGAATGATGGCCTGGGCGTTGCGTCTGGCTATCGCCGCATGACACGCCTTGGTGTCGTAGGCTCCGTCACCGCCCACGCTGGCAATCGGCTCATCTGCGGGTATCTGGCTGAGCAGTTCAGGCAGCATGGGTGCGTCACCCGTGCCGTTGTCGGTGACTTCGATGGCCCGGATATCCAGTGTGTGGGCATCAATGGCCAGGTGCACCTTGCGCCACTGGCGCCGATAGTCCGCCCCATGCTTCTTGCGCTTCCATTCACCTTCACCCAGGAACTTGATGCCGGTGCTGTCGACCAACAGGTCCAACGCGGTGGTGCTCGGTCGGTAGGGCAGCTTGACGCTCAGGTGCTTCTGACGTCGGCACACGGTGCTGAAGTCCGGCACCTTCCAGTCCAGACCGGCCAGTCGCAGCAGGCTTTCAACCATTCCCAGGCTCTGGCGCAGGGGCAAGCTGAAGAGGCTCTTGATGCTCAGGCAGAACTGGATGGCGGCATCGGAGAAGATGGGTTGGCGACCCCGCTTGCCGGTGGCTGGGGCGTACCACTGCATGCCTTTGTCCAACCAGACCGTCAGTGACCCGCGTGCCTTGAGTGAGGCGTTGTAGCTGGCCCAGTTCGTCGTCTTGTACTTGCCCCTGGGGCGCTTGCTCTCACTCATGCTGCGAGCCTAGCAGCTGATTGGGGTGGATTTGTGCAACAGAGCC
>NZ_JAAQQT010000571.1:0-4113 GCF_011742065.1 Aquabacterium sp. A08 | reverse complement strand
GGCTCTGTTGCACAAATCCACCCCAATCAGCTGCTAGGCTCGCAGCATGAGTGAGAGCAAGCGCCCCAGGGGCAAGTACAAGACGACGAACTGGGCCAGCTACAACGCCTCACTCAAGGCACGCGGGTCACTGACGGTCTGGTTGGACAAAGGCATGCAGTGGTACGCCCCAGCCACCGGCAAGCGGGGTCGCCAACCCATCTTCTCCGATGCCGCCATCCAGTTCTGCCTGAGCATCAAGAGCCTCTTCAGCTTGCCCCTGCGCCAGAGCCTGGGAATGGTTGAAAGCCTGCTGCGACTGGCCGGTCTGGACTGGAAGGTGCCGGACTTCAGCACCGTGTGCCGACGTCAGAAGCACCTGAGCGTCAAGCTGCCCTACCGACCGAGCACCACCGCGTTGGACCTGTTGGTCGACAGCACCGGCATCAAGTTCCTGGGTGAAGGTGAATGGAAGCGCAAGAAGCATGGGGCGGACTATCGGCGCCAGTGGCGCAAGGTGCACCTGGCCATTGATGCCCACACACTGGATATCCGGGCCATCGAAGTCACCGACAACGGCACGGGTGACGCACCCATGCTGCCTGAACTGCTCAGCCAGATACCCGCAGATGAGCCGATTGCCAGCGTGGGCGGTGACGGAGCCTACGACACCAAGGCGTGTCATGCGGCGATAGCCAGACGCAACGCCCAGGCCATCATTCCCCCACGCAAGAACGCCCGGGCGTGGAAGAACAACCAGACGGGGGCCGCTTCACGCAACGAAGCCTTGCGAGCGTGCCAACGGCTGGGACGACGAATCTGGAAGAAGTGGATTGGTTACCACCGGCGCAGCCTGGTGGAGACGAAGATGAACTGCTTCAAGCGGCTGGGCGAGCGGGTGATGGCCAGGACGTTTGAGCGTCAGGTGACGGAGTTGCACATCCGTGTGGCCCTGCTCAACCGGTTCAGCCAACTCGGACGCCCGGTGACGGTGGCCGTGGCCTAAGTCCGTCTGGGGTTGGGGTTACTGCGTTCGCCCGGGCCTTTGTGCAACAACGCCCTGTTGAATCAGCGTCGTCACTTCGGTGAAATTCGGGAAGTCCTCGTGCAGTGAATCCAGCAGCTCGGGGGCCGGAGCTGTTGCGACATCACGCCATGGACCTGCTTCCTCAAGCCTCTTGAAACTCTTGAGCAGAGCTTTGTGGTTGTCGCCGGACTGCTCGCGGAGCCACGTCATTTGCTCGCGCAACTCACTCATCTTGAATAGCTCGCGCTGGCCAAGCCGAGGCGTTTCCGACACAGCATCTTGCTCAAGGCTGCGTGCAAACGCGCCAAATTCACGATGCAAACTCCGGACATAGTTCAGCTCTTCGGCCTTGCGGCGGCATGCGCGGCGGCCGCGTGGAAGCATGACTTGGTCCGGCGTGAGTTTGTCGTCAAACATCCGGGTACTCCTGGTGTTCGTTGTCGTGTAATCTGTTTCGGTGTCGGCGTTACTTCAGGCAGCGCAGGGCCTGGTAGCAGCGCTCGCGGGCATGCCAGATGTGGGCAGGCGCGCCCTTGGGACCGAAATGCCGCGACGGTTCGCATGTGCGGTAGTACTCAAAAATCACGTCGGCCTCGGCGGCCTTGCGCACGAGGTATGGCCGCAACTTCTTGAGCAGGTTGTACGCATGCACCCCGTCAAAATTCAGCTGATAGATTGGACGGGTGTAGCTTTCACGGTGTGGCAACTGAACGAGCTTGCAATGCACGCCCACCCTGTCTTGGAACGTGTGCAACGTGCGCAAGCAGTTTTGTGGAATGCAGACCCTTGCACGGTAGTTGAAGCCGTTGCCACAGTTCCGACGAGTTTTCGCAAGCAGAACGCAACCCTCCCCATCGACTATGGCTGAAGACCATGCCAGGTCGGTCTGGGCAATCATTTCAGCCATCAGGGCCTGTGCTGCCGTCTCACTGTTTTCCAGATGAGTCGTGATCACTTGGAATAGTGCATCCATGGCAGCTGTGCGCTTCACGTCTGAGCTGTGAATCGAGGCCATACTTTTTCCTTTCTTGAATGTTTCAGGTAGACTCTCATTTCGAACTAGATGGACAACCAAATGTGCAGCTAGTCGATGAATTATGAACTCAAAACCATCAACATCATGACGTTTTTATTTTGGTTGTTGCTCATTTACAACGGGTTATTCATCAAATGATTCGCATCCATCTCTCAAGGCTCATGGGCGAGCACAAGGAAAAGATCGCCGACTTGCAGCGCGCAACGGGACTAGCGCGCAACACTCTTGCTGGCCTGTACAGAGAAGACGTCAACCGCGTGGACTTGGCTACGCTGGAGGCGATCTGCAAGCACTACCGCTGTCCTGTTGGTGATTTGCTCGAGTACGTTGAAGACGCAAGCTGACCTGCAATATGACGAGGGGTGACAACACGGGGCCCAACTCCTGGGCATTCCGGTCCCGATTTCGACGCGGCGGCTTTGGCTGGAAGGGCTCTAGGCTGGCTATCGAGCGGATCAACGAGGCAGTGTCTGAAATCAAAGCCGTGGCACGGTATGACCCCGTCGCAGCTGCTGAGGGATCTGTGCTTTTTCTCGAAAAACTGTCACCCGCACTGTGCGAGGTCGACAGTTCATCCGGCGCTCTCGGAAATGCGGCATATGCAGCAGTACAGACCTTGGTGCCACTTATCAGTGGCGCTGCAGTCTCGGATGCCCAGCGCATGAAGTGGCTTGATCGCTTGTTTGATGCGATCCAAGAAGACGACCCGCCTTACATAGAGTCACTGGGAGATCATTGGGGAGAACTGTGTAGCAGCCCTGCGCTGGCGTCGGAATGGGTTGATCGCCTGCTGCCGTACCTGAAAAATGTTCAGCGAGAACGCCAGCGCGGGACCTTTGCGTTTTTCCGTGGTGCGGGAGTTTGCTACAGCGCGATGTTCAAAGCAGGTCGGCACGACGAATTGCTTCTGCTTCTGGAAACGACGCCGCCACCTATCTGGCCCTACCTGGTCTGGGGTGGACGCGTACTGGCTGCGCGGGGCCAAATTGATGAGGCCATTGCATACGTTACCGAGCGCGCAGGCGTCAACACGGCGTTGTTGCACAAAGGCCCGGGCGAACGCAGTAACCCCAACCCCAGACGGACTTAGGCCACGGCCACCGTCACCGGGCGTCCGAGTTGGCTGAACCGGTTGAGCAGGGCCACACGGATGTGCAACTCCGTCACCTGACGCTCAAACGTCCTGGCCATCACCCGCTCGCCCAGCCGCTTGAAGCAGTTCATCTTCGTCTCCACCAGGCTGCGCCGGTGGTAACCAATCCACTTCTTCCAGATTCGTCGTCCCAGCCGTTGGCACGCTCGCAAGGCTTCGTTGCGTGAAGCGGCCCCCGTCTGGTTGTTCTTCCACGCCCGGGCGTTCTTGCGTGGGGGAATGATGGCCTGGGCGTTGCGTCTGGCTATCGCCGCATGACACGCCTTGGTGTCGTAGGCTCCGTCACCGCCCACGCTGGCAATCGGCTCATCTGCGGGTATCTGGCTGAGCAGTTCAGGCAGCATGGGTGCGTCACCCGTGCCGTTGTCGGTGACTTCGATGGCCCGGATATCCAGTGTGTGGGCATCAATGGCCAGGTGCACCTTGCGCCACTGGCGCCGATAGTCCGCCCCATGCTTCTTGCGCTTCCATTCACCTTCACCCAGGAACTTGATGCCGGTGCTGTCGACCAACAGGTCCAACGCGGTGGTGCTCGGTCGGTAGGGCAGCTTGACGCTCAGGTGCTTCTGACGTCGGCACACGGTGCTGAAGTCCGGCACCTTCCAGTCCAGACCGGCCAGTCGCAGCAGGCTTTCAACCATTCCCAGGCTCTGGCGCAGGGGCAAGCTGAAGAGGCTCTTGATGCTCAGGCAGAACTGGATGGCGGCATCGGAGAAGATGGGTTGGCGACCCCGCTTGCCGGTGGCTGGGGCGTACCACTGCATGCCTTTGTCCAACCAGACCGTCAGTGACCCGCGTGCCTTGAGTGAGGCGTTGTAGCTGGCCCAGTTCGTCGTCTTGTACTTGCCCCTGGGGCGCTTGCTCTCACTCATGCTGCGAGCCTAGCAGCTGATTGGGGTGGATTTGTGCAACAGAGCC
>NZ_JAAQQT010000570.1:0-13633 GCF_011742065.1 Aquabacterium sp. A08 | reverse complement strand
CGGTCCAGCTGGCTTTGGGCCTGCACGCTCTGGCGTGCGCGGATGTTTTCGGCGATCTTGTTGTCGACGCTGTAGATGGCGTCGGCCCGGTTGAACTGGGCGCGGGCGTTTTGCAACTGCAGGCGGGCCAGGTGCAACTGGGTCACCACGGCCATTTGCATGGCCATGCGGCGCTGGTCGGCCAGGGCCACGCCGGCCTCGGCAAACTTGATCTGGGTGGGGCCGGTCAGCAGGTTGAACAGGTTGAACGAGAGTTGCAAGCCGGCTTCGTTCCAGTTGTTGTGCACCAGGTATTCATCGCTGTCGTACTTGACGCTGTAGTTGAACGACAGGTTGGGGAACAGCCGGGTCATGGTTTTGCGCACTTCGGCGCGGGCCACGCGGCCGTTGTAGTGCTGTTCGCGCAGGTCGGCGTTGTTCTCCAGGGCCACGGCTTCCAGCTGGGCCATGGGGGTGGTCAGCGGGGTGTCGTGGCTGAAGTCCCCGCCGGCTTCGGCCAGTGTGATGGATTGGCCCACCGGGGCGTTGATGAGCGAGGCCAGCTCGACCTGGGCAGTGGACAGCTCCTGCGAAATGGCTTCCAGCAAGCGCAGGTTTTCCAGCAGCTGACGCTGGTAACGTAACGAATCGAGCGGGCTGCGCAGGCGCTCGGCCTCGGCCTGGCGAGCGTCGGTCAGGGCTGCTTCGGCCATTTTCTGCGTGGCTTGCACCTGGTCGCGCAGTTTCTGGGCGCTGACCGCACGCCAGTACACGGTGCGCACGTCTTGCATCAGCACGTGCATGGCCTTGCGGCGTTTCTCGGCGGCAATCAGCACCCGGTCGGCCGCCTGCTTGGCGGAGGTCTGGCCCACCATCACGTCCAGCAGGTTCCAGGTCAGGCCCAGATCGGCTGTGCTGTGGTCGGCGGCTGAGGAGTAGGAGGACGTGGTCCTGTCCATAGTGCCGACATCGCCGTAAGGCGACACGGGGTTGTAGCGCTGGCTGAACGTGGCGCGTTCGCGGCTGCGGTCAGAATAACCAGCCTGGGCCACCAGTTTGGGCAGCATGTCGAACCGGGTCACGTCGAGTTGCTGGAGCGCGATCGACTCTTCCATGAGGCGGGCGCGGCGGTCGAGGTTGTATTTGAGCGCGCGGGCCATCGCTTCGTCCAGCGTCAGGGGGCCGGTCACCGGCTCCACGCCCTGGCGCATGGCGGCCGTGTCGGCCTGGTTGGTTTGAACCAGTTCTGGAGCCTCAATGGCCTTGGGCGCCAGGCTGCCACAGGCCGCCAACACCGCGACGGCAGCCGCCACGGACAGCAGCTTGAAGCCGCGTTTGCCATTGATGGAGAGGATTTGTGAGTGGCTCATGACACGCTGTGGATGAATTGAACGGTTGATTTGGTGAAAGTAATATTTTTGCATCAAAAAACTCTTTTTTACTGTAACCGCACGCTCCGCACGGCACCATGCCCAAATGGGTAAGACATAGGAGACAACGGCCATGACAAGACCGGCTCAAGTTGGGCAACAATGGCAGCCCATCACACCAAGCCGTCGACCATGAAACGACAAGACTTCCGCTTTTTCCACCGGCTGCGCGTGCGCTGGGCCGAGGTGGACATGCAAAAAATCGTGTTCAACGCGCACTACCTGATGTACTTCGACGTGGTCATCACCGAGTACTGGCGCGCCCTGGCCCTGCCGTACGAAGACGCGATGCACCAGTTGGGCGGCGAGTTGTACGTGAAAAAGGCGTCGGTGGAGTTCAACGCCTCGGCGCGCATGGACGACACGCTGGACATCGGCATGGCCTGCACCCGCCTGGGCAACTCGTCCATGACCATCACCGGCGCCATCTTCCGGGGCGAGGAACACCTGATCACTGGCGAGCTGATTTACGTGTTTGCCGACCCGGCCACGCAGACCTCGCGGCCGATCCCGCCCGGCCTGCGCGCGCTGGTGCAGGGCTTTGAGGCCGGCGAAGCGGTGTTGGCCGTGCGCACCGGCCCCTGGGCCGAGCTGGCCGAGCCGGCGGGCCAAGTGCGCACCGCCGTGTTTGTGGAAGAACAGGGCATTCCCCGCGAGGAGGAGTGGGACGCCGCCGACGAGGTGGCGCTGCACGCGGTGGCGCACAACCGGCTGGGCCAGGCCGTGGCCACCGGGCGCTTGCTGCCGGCCACCGACGGCGTGGGCAAGATCGGACGCATGGCCGTGCACCGGGTGTTGCGCGGCACCGGCGTGGGCCGGCACATTTTGCTGGCACTGATGGACGCGGCCCGCGCCCGGGGCGACCACAGCGTGCGTTTGAGCGCCCAGCGCACCGCCGAAAGCTTTTACCGCCGCCTGGGCTACCAGCCGGTGGGCGAACCTTACGACGAGGTGGGCATCCCCCACCGGTTGATGGAAATCCGCCTCTGAACGCTGGCGTCCAGCGGCCAGTGGCTGGCCACGGGCACGGCGTGTGGGGCGGATTGCACGGCGTGGGTCCACTCCTGCAGTTCCAGCGCGGGGCCGTCTGCGCCCAGGCTGCACCGGGCGATCAGGCTGCTGCGCGTGCCGTAGCCGTGCGCGGGCAGGTGCACGAAGGTGCTGCTCAGGCCGCGCTGCCAAGCGTCGGCGGTCGCGTCGGGGGCAGGGCGGGCATCGAGCAGTTGCCGCAGCAAGGGGGCGTGCCAGCCGTCTGGCGCCGGCCCGGTGCGCAGGCGGGCGTGTGCCGCGCGCACCGCCGCGCGCAGGGCCAGGGTTTTGGGCCAGGGGGTGTCGAGGTGGGCATTGGACAGGCCGTACACCCCCGGGCCCAGCGATCGGCCCGTCCAGCCGGTGGGCAGGCCCAGGTCGCTGCTTTGGGGGGCTTCGGCCGTGGGGCGGTTGCTCAGCCAGACCCAGGTGGCGGTGTGCAGGTCGCCCAACACCAGGTTGAAGCCGTTGTAGGCGGCGGGGTGGGTGCGCGCCACCAGGTCGCGCCAGTGCGGGGTGTGCCCGGGCCCGTCCAGCCAGTGCAGCGGCAACTCGCCCCGGCTGCGCGGGGCCGACTCGGGCCCGCGGGGGCGCACATTGGTCAACATCGCCACCCGGCCGTGCGCCGAAAACCCCAGCCAGGTACCGCCGGCTTCGGCGTCACGGCCGGCCCAGATGGGGGTGCCAACCGGGCTGTGCCAGCGGTCCAGCGGCTGGGTGGGGCGCTGCCACCATTCGTCGCGGTTGGACGCCAGCAGCAGCGGGCAGGGACCGGTGCCGCCCAGGGCGAAGGCGATCAGGCACATGCCCGCAGGCCTCAGACGTCGGCCAGCAGCGGGTAGGGCAGGGGCTGCAGCGCCAACGGCGGGCCGCTGGGGCTGCCCAGCGTCAGCGGCTGGCCGTCGGCGGCGCTGGTTTGCATCGACACCACCGCGTCCCAACCGGCCACCGGGTGCGGGGCGCTGGCGGCCACGGTGCCGCAGGGCTGTTCGGCGTCCGAGGGGTGGAACACCTCCTGGCCCACGGCCATCGGCGCGTCGGCATGCACCGGGTAGGCGCGGCGCTTGAGCGTGCCGCGGTATTGGCTGCGGGCCACCACCTCCTGGCCGGGGTAGCAGCCTTTCTTGAAGTTCACCCCGCCCACCGATTCGTAGTTCAGCATCTGCGGCACAAAGGCCTCGAACACCGGCGCGGTGACCGCGACCACGGCGCTGCGCACCTCCAGCCACTGCCAATGGGCCAGCGCCAGCGCAGGGCCGGCCGGGGTCGGGCCGTTGACCGGACCGCAGGCCAGCGCGCGTGCCAGGCCTGCGGCGTCGGGCAGGCGCACCCAGTCCAGGCCGTCGATGGTCTGGTGGCTCCAGGCGGCGGCAGGCAGGGCAGGGGGCACGTCGGCTCCGGCCACGCCGTACAGGGCCAGTTCGTCGCCAGCGGGCGCGAGCTTGACCTGGGCGCGCAGCACAAACATGCCCAGCCGCTTGAGGGTCTGGGCCCGCAGGTCGGGGGCGCAGACCAGCACGATGTCGTCGTGCGCGCGCTTGAACGCCACGAAGCTGGCCTGCATCCGGCCCTTGGCGTTGCAGAACGCCGCCAGCCGCGCTTCGCTCAGGCCCATCAGGGCAAAGTCCTGTGTCAGCTGCCCGTGGAGGAATTTGGCGGCATCGGCCCCGTGGGCACGCAGCAGGCCGCCGCCGTCCAGGCGCACCACGCCGCGCAGGGTCTGGGCATCGAAGGTCGGGGGGCTGGCAGGGGTGGGCAGGCTCATGGGGCAGTCACTTATCATCAGGGCCTTGTATTTTCACCGAGGTCCCGAGTCCGTGTTCCGATTGTTGAAATGGTGGCTGACGGCCGCGCTGGTGCTGGCGGTGGCGCTGGGCACGCTGGTGGCCGTCTGGCTGCACCGGCCGCTGGCCTGGCGCTCGGGCGACGCGCCGGTGCTGGACGTGACCGTGCCGGCCGGCGCCAGTGCCCGGGCGGTGGCGCAGGCCGTCGCCCAGGCGGGGGTGGACACGCCCGTCTGGGCCCTGCACGCCTGGTTCCGGCTGTCGGGGCGGGCCCGCGACATCAAGGCCGGCAGCTACGAAATCACCCCCGAACTGGGCCCGCGCGCGCTGCTGGACAAGCTGGTGCGCGGCGAGCAGGCGGTGCGCCGCGTGACGCTGGTGGAGGGCTGGAACCTGCGCCAGGTGTTGCAAGCGCTGCGCAGCGCCGAGCACCTGCAGGACGACCTGCCGCCCGGCACCTCGCCGCACGCACTCGCCCAGGCCTTGGGCCTGGCGGCCCGCCACCCGGAGGGGCGGTTTTTCCCCGACACCTATGTTTACCCCAAGCACGCCACCGCCAGCAGCGTGCTGCGTCAGGCCGCGCGCGCCATGGACCAACGGCTGGCCGAGGTCTGGGCCGAACGTGCGCCCAACCTGCCCTTGCGCGGACCGGACGACGCGCTGGTGCTGGCCAGCATCGTCGAAAAGGAAACCGGCCTGGCCAGCGACCGGGAGCAGATCGCCGGCGTCTTCATCAACCGCCTGCGCATCGGCATGCGGCTGCAAACCGACCCGAGCGTGATCTACGGCCTGGGCGAGGGCTTTGACGGCCGGCTGCGCCGCCGCGACCTCGACACCGACACGCCCTACAACACCTACACCCGCGCCGGCCTGCCGCCCACGCCGATTGCCATGCCGGGCACCGCCTCGCTGCGGGCGGCAGTGCGCCCGGCCGACACGCCGGCCTTCTATTTCGTGTCCCGCGGCGACGGCTCCAGCCAGTTCAGCCAGACCCTGGACGAGCACAACGCGGCCGTGCGCCGCTACATCCTGAACCGCTGAGCGCATGCACACCGACCCCACGCCGCCGCGCGGCCGTTTCGTCACCTTCGAGGGTATCGACGGGGCGGGCAAGTCCTCGCACATTGGCACCCTGGCCGCCCGGCTGCTGGCCCAGGGCCGCGCCCTGACGCAGACGCGCGAACCCGGTGGCACCCCGCTGGCCGAGCGGCTGCGCGAGCTGCTGCTGCGCGAGCCCATGGACCCGCTGGCCGAAGCCCTGCTCATGTTCGCCGCCCGGCGCGACCACCTGCAGCGGGTGATCGAACCGGCCCTGGCGCGCGGCGAGGTGGTGTTGTGCGACCGCTTCACCGACGCCACCTTTGCCTACCAGGGCCATGGCCGGGGTTTTGACCTGACCGTGTTGCGGCAGCTGGAGCAGTGGGTGCAAGGCCCCGCGCCGCAGCGCCAGCCCGACCTGACCCTGTGGTTCGACCTGCCGCCCGCGCAAGCCGCCGAGCGCCTGGCGGGCGCCCGCAGCCCCGACAAGTTCGAGGCCCTGCCTCTGGATTTTTTTGCGCGGGTCGCGGCCGGCTACGCGGCGCGGGCCGCCGCCGACCCCGGCCGTTTCGTGCGCATCGACGCGGCCCAGCCCCTGGACGCGGTGTGGGCCCAGGTGGAAGCCGCCTGCCGCGCGCGGGGGTTGTTGGCATGACCGCGCTGGCCCCCTGGCTGCAAACCCAGCTGACCTGCCTGTTGCAGCAGCGCGGCCATGCCCTGCTGCTGGCGGGGCCGCCCGGTCTGGGCCAGTACCCGCTGGCCCTGGCCCTGGCCCGTGGCTGGCTGTGCGAACGGCCCAGCGCCCAAGGCGCGTGCGGCCAGTGCGGAGCCTGCCACGCGGTGGACGTGCGCACCCACCCCGACCTGTTCGTGCTCATGCCCGAAACCCTATCGCTCGAACTGGGCTGGCCGCTGGACGAGAAAACCCAGGACAAGATCGACAAAAAAGAACTGAAGCCGAGCAAGTTCATCCGGGTCGATGCCACCCGCCAGGCCGTGGCCTTCAGCCAGTTCACCCGCTCGCGGGGCGACACCAAGGTGGTGCTGATCTACCCGGCGGAACGGCTCAACACCGAAGCCGCCAACACCCTGCTCAAAACCCTGGAAGAGCCGGCCGGGGCCTTGCGTTTCGTCATCGCCACCGAGGCCGCCCACGCCCTGCTGCCCACCATCCGCAGCCGCTGCCAGACCCACGAACTGCACTGGCCCGACACCGCCCAGGCGCTGGCGTGGCTGCAAGCCACCGCCGCCGCGGACCCGGCGCTGGCCACCCAGCGCCCGAGCACGGCCGACCTGCAGACCTGGCTGCGTGCCGCCGGCGGCCGCCCCGATGAAGCCCTGGACTGGTTGCGCCTGGGCCCCGCGCCCGGCCTGTGGTCGCGCCTGCCGCGGGCCATTGCGGCCGGCGATTGGTCGGCCCTGAGCGGCTGGACCGCGGCGCGGCAAATGGACGTGCTGCAAAAGCTCTGCCACGACCTGATGGTGCGCCAGGCGGGGGCCGAGCCGCGTTTTTTCGCCGCGCCCGACCTGCCCCCGGCGCCCGCCCTGGCCGTGCTGGTGGCTTGGCAGCGCGAGCTGCAAGCCGCCGCCCGCACCCTGGAGCACCCCTACAGCGCCGCCCTCATGCAGGAGGCCTGGGCCAGCGCCGCCCAGCGCGCGCTGGCGCTACACTAGGCCCACATGAGCACCGCCGACGCCACCGCTGCGGCGCGCCCGACAGTGATCCAGTTGTCGATCAAGGAAAAGGGCGCGCTGTACGCCGCCTACATTCCGCTGTTTGCCGAAGGGGGCATCTTTGTGCCTTCGGTGCGCGAATACCAGTTGGGCATGGACGTCTACGTGCTGCTGACCCTGCCCGACGACCCGCAGCGCTACCCCGTGGCCGGCAAGGTGGCCTGGATCACCCCGGCCGGCGCCGCCGGTTCGCGCTCGCAGGGCATCGGCATCCGCTTCCCGGCCGACGAGAAATCCAAAATGCTCAAGGCCCGCATTGAAGAAATCCTGGGCGCGCACCTGGCCTCCGACCGCGGCACCCAGACCGTCTGAACCCACCCGCTGCATGTTTGTCGACTCCCACTGCCACCTGAGCTTCCCCGAACTGCGCGCGCAGTTGCCCGAGATCCTGCAGGCCATGGCCGCCGCGCAGGTCGATCGCGCCCTGTGCATTTGCACCACCATGGAAGAATTCGACGCGGTGCAGGGCCTGGCCGCCGAGCACCCCCACCTGTGGGCCACCGTGGGCGTGCACCCCGACAACGAAGGCGTGCGCGAGCCCACGCTGGACGACCTGCTGGCCGGCGCCGCCCGGCCCAAGGTGGTAGGCATCGGCGAAACCGGGCTGGACTACTACCGCCTGGGCGACCGCAGCGTGGCCGACA
This sequence comes from Aquabacterium sp. A08, assembly GCF_011742065.1. Classification (NCBI taxonomy): domain Bacteria; kingdom Pseudomonadati; phylum Pseudomonadota; class Betaproteobacteria; order Burkholderiales; family Sphaerotilaceae; genus Aquabacterium; species Aquabacterium sp. A08. The sequence continues at coordinate 5,995 of NZ_JAAQQT010000570.1, read as the reverse complement.
TGGAATGGCAGCGCGATCGTTTCCGCGTCCACATTCGGGCCGCGCGGGCCACCGACCTGCCGCTCATCATCCACACCCGCAGCGCGTCCGACGACACCCTGGCCATTCTGCGGGAAGAGGGCGGTCTGGCCTCGGCCGCGGGCGGTGTGCAGGCGCCGGCCCGTGGCGTGTTCCACTGCTTCACCGAAACCGCCGAGGTGGCCCGGGCCGCGCTGGACCTGGACTTCTACATCTCGTTCTCGGGCATCCTCACCTTCCGCAACGCGGCCGACCTGCGCGACGTTGCCCGGCTGGTGCCGCTGGAGCGTTGCCTGATCGAAACCGACAGCCCCTACCTGGCCCCCGTGCCTCACCGGGGCAAAACCAACAGCCCGGCCTATGTGCCGCACGTGGCGGCCCAGTTGGCCGAGCTCAAAGGGTTGCCGCTGGAGGCCGTGGCCCGCGCCACCAGCGACAATTTTGAACGCCTGTTCAACCGCGCGGTCTGACGCGCATGTCCCGCACCCACGTTCCCGCCCACGCCAGGCCGGCGCCCCATCCGTCACACCCCATCCAACCGCGTGCGGGTTCCCGCTGGCGCACCTGGCTGGTTGCTGGTCTGTTGTCGCTCGGTGCCGGCGCCTGGGCGCAGTCGGGTTCCTACGACGCGTTTTTCACCGCCATTGCGCGCGACAACCCGGGGCCCTTGCCAGCCTTGCAGGCGCGGGGTTTTGACTTCAACAGCCCCGACCCCACCCTGCAGCCGCCGCTGGTGCTGGCCCTGCGGCGCGAGTCGTGGCGGGTGGCGCATTTCCTGCTCGGTGTGCCGGAGCTCGACGTCGATGCCCGCAACCCGGCCGACGAAAATGCCCTGATGCTGGCCGCCATCAAAGGGCAGGTCGACCTGGTGGAGCGCCTGCTGCAGCGCCAGGCCCAGGTGAACAAACCGGGCTGGGCCCCGTTGCACTACGCCGCCAGCCACGTCGGCCCGGCGTCGCTGCCCATCACCCGCCTGCTGCTGGAGCGGCACGCTTACATCGACGCGGCCTCGCCCAACGGCACCACCCCCCTGATGATGGCGGCGCGTTACGGCCAGGCCGCGGCCGTGCGCCTGTTGCTGGAGGAGGGCGCCGATCCGCTGCTGCAAAACCAGCAGGGCCTGACGGCCGTGGACTTTGCGCGCCGCGCCGAGCGGCCCGACATCGTGGACGCCATCGCCCAGGCCATCCGCGACCGCCAGCCCAAAGGCCGCTGGTGAGCCGCGGCCGGCGCCTGGCCGGCCCGCTACGTGCAATTACGTAAAGACGCTGGGGGCATTTGCCTGTCCAATCCCATCGGTACAACCTTGGCTTTGGAGACGACATGGCACACAAAGACACCCGCGACATCCTCGGCGGGCTCGCAATGCTGGCCCTTGGGCTGTTCGCCGCCTGGTACGGCAGCAGCGAATACGAGATCGGCGACCTCAACCGCATGGGGCCGGGCTACTTCCCCATGGCCCTGGGTCTGCTGCTGGCCGCGCTGGGCCTGTTCATTGCGCTGCCGGCCTTCTTCCGACGCGGCGAACCCATCCACATCGAATGGAAAACCTCGGTGCTGGTCATTGCCAGCATCGTCGTGTTTGCCGTGCTGCTCAAAGGCTTGGGGCTGGTGCTGGCCGCCGCCCTGGCGGTGCTGGTGTCGTCCCTGGCAGACCGCGAAATTTCCTGGCGCAACCGCCTGCTGGTGGCGGTTGGTGTGTCGGCCATCACCTACCTGGTGTTTTCTGTGGGGTTGAGCATGGTGCTGCCGGTCTGGCCCTGGAGCCAGTGACGCGTCACCGCTGCCGAACACCTTTTCCTGACCCCTTACGGAACCCCACACCATGGACATCGCAAACGGACTTCTGACCGGCCTGGAAGCGGCGCTGCAGCCGATGACGCTGTTGTACTGCTTCATCGGCGTTTTCATCGGCACCCTCATCGGCGTGCTGCCGGGCATCGGCGCCATGGCGACGATTTCGCTGCTGCTGCCCATCACGTACCACATCCCGCCCACCTCGGCCATCGTCATGCTGGCCGGCGTGTACTACGGCGCGCAGTACGGCGGCTCCACCGCCTCCATCCTGCTCAACCTGCCGGGCACGCCGTCGTCGGCGGTGGCCTGCCTCGACGGTTACCCCATGGCCAAGCAGGGGCGGGCAGGGGTGGCGCTGTTTATGACCACCATCGCCTCGTTTGTCGGCTCCATGCTGGGCATTCTGGTGTTGGTGCTGTTTTCCCCCAGCATCGCGGAACTGGGCCTGAAGTTCGGCCCGGCTGAGTACTTTTCGATGATGCTGCTGGGGCTGGTGGCGGCGTCCAGCCTGGCCTCGGGCTCGCCGGCCAAGGGCATGGCCATGGTGGTGCTCGGCCTGCTGCTGGGCACTGTGGGTACCGACGTCAACTCCGGCGTGGCCCGCTTCGACTTCGGTGTGCCGGAGCTGATGGACGGCATCAACCTGGTGGCCCTGGCCATGGGGGTGTTCGGCATTTCCGAGGTCATCGGCGGCATCAACCAAAAGCGCGAAGGCGAGGTGAAGGAATCCATCTCCATGCGCTCCATGCTGCCCACGCGCAAGGAGTGGAAAGACTCGGCCCTGCCCATGCTGCGCGGCACCGGCATCGGCAGCTTTTTTGGCGCCTTGCCCGGCACCGGCGCGTCCATCGCTTCGTTCTTCTCGTATGCCGTTGAAAAGAAGATCGCCAAAGACCCGAGCCGCTTCGGCAAGGGCGCCATCGAAGGCGTGACCGCCCCCGAGGCCGCCAACAACGCCGCCTCGCAAACCGCCTTTGTGCCCACCTTGTCCTTGGGCATTCCCGGCGACGCGGTGATGGCGCTGATGCTGGGCGCACTCATCATCCACGGCATCCAGCCCGGGCCCTTGCTGATGACGCAGCAGCCCGACCTGTTCTGGGGCCTGATCGTGAGCTTCGGCATCGGCAACATCATGCTGATGATTCTGAACCTGCCGCTGGTGGGCATGTGGGTGGCCATTCTGCGCATCCCCTACAACGTGCTGTACCCGGCGATCCTGGTGTTCATTGCCCTGGGTGTGTACAGCGTGAACAACAACACCTTCGACATCCTGATGGTCGCGGGCATAGGCGCGGTCGGCTACCTGCTGGCGGTGCTGAAGTTTGAGGCCGCACCGCTGATGCTGGGCTTTGTGCTGGGTCCACTGATGGAGGAAAACCTGCGCCGCTCGCTGCTGCTGTCGCGCGGTGACATGATGACCTTCATCGACCGCCCGATCAGCGCCGGCTTCCTGGCCTTCGGTGGCGCCATCGTGCTGTGGACGGTTTGGACGTCGTTGAAGTCCGCGCTGCGCGAACGCGAGCGCCGCCAGGACTTTGGCGAGGCCCCCTGAGGCGCTGCAGCTTTTGACGAGCCCGGTTCGCTGGGCTTTTCGAAAATTCCATCACTATCTACAATGTGCATTATGTAAAGTCGGCAACCGACGAAGAACCGCCCGCAGAGGCGGTTTTTTCATGGCTTCTCGCCTGTGCAATACCCGACAGAATCTGTCGGTCATTTGTAGGGAGAAAACAACATGAAGCGCATAGATCAGTGGTCGTGGAAGATGCCGCGCGGTGTGCCGCCGCTGTCGGTGATGCTGGACGATCTGAGCAACCCGCCGCCTGTGGTGCTGGCCAGGTGCTTTGGGGTCAGCGAACGGACGGTGCGCCGCTGGGTGAGACATGACAGCGCACCGCGGCCTGTGCTGTTCGCGGTGTTCTGGCTCACCAGCTGGGGACGGCAAACGGTGCACCTGGAAGCAGAGAACGCGGCCAGGATGCACGCGGGCCTGTACGAGTGCCTGCGGCGTGAGAATGCCGCGTTGATGGCCCGTATTGGGCGGCTGGAGGCTCTGGGCGACTTTGGCAGCGCGAACCTACCGCACTTCACGGCGAAGTCGCTGCAGGTATGGGGCTAGAGCTGGCCGTCGGTGTACAGGGCCTCGAATCTGCGCTTGGCCCTGATGTGGTGGTTGCCGCACTCAACAAGCGCTGCGCCTGTGGCCTGGTCGCAGTGGTCGGGGCGCTTGTAGAACTTGGCCCAGGCGTCGGCTTTCCGTTGGGCCTCGTCTTGCTCAACGCGCAGAACTTCCTGTTCAAAGCGCTGCGCTGAAGCTGCAGCGCGGATGCGCTTTTGACGCTCGAGCTCGGCCTGCTCTCGACGTTGTTCTTGTTCGCGCTGCAGGGCTGCTTTCTGTGCTTGCTGCTGTCGCTGAACTTGCTGCAGGTAGGCCCTCGCCTCTTGCTCTGCCTGGTGCTGGCCCCAGGCAATGAAGGCCACCAGTGCGAATACCGCCAACAAGATGCCGCCGGCGACACCGAAGGCAATGTGCCAGCCGGTGAGCCCTTGGGGCTTGGGTTTGGTGAATGAGAACTCTTGGGGCCGGTTGTCGGGCCTGAAATCGTCGTGCACGTTGGCTACCTCCCTGGCCGGGCAGTGTAGCGAATGTGAGGAATTTCATAGTCAGAGCGCTGCGCGCTGGGGGCGCTCGCCGCGCGGCGTTTCCTGTCCGTGAATCTGGGCGGGCGTGCACCGTTTCCCTGATTTCCTCGCCTCTTCGGCCAACGCTACCCCGGCTCGTCAGCCCTACAGGGGGTATTCATAAGGCTGCGCCTTACAAAGCTTCCCCCTTCCGGTCTGCCGTTCCGGGGTGGCTTATGGCACGGCGATGAACTCAGGGAAACGGTGCAGGCATAGGCCAGCTACACGGACAGAAAACAGATTTTTGAACCGGCTCCGAATCTAGGGACCCGGTACACCGAAAGGCAAAAACCATGATCGCAACGAATTTCAGGAAGTACCCAGACGCGCAGCTGGCACAGCTTGAACTCGACCTGTCGGGCGTGGTGGATGCGTCCGATGAACAGCGGACAGCGTTCTGGGAGTGGCTGATGAAGACTGCCACGGTGCTGGAGTTGCCCGCCCTGCCCCGTCCAGCATGGCTCTGTTGCACAAATCCACCCCAATCAGCTGCTAGGCTCGCAGCATGAGTGAGAGCAAGCGCCCCAGGGGCAAGTACAAGACGACGAACTGGGCCAGCTACAACGCCTCACTCAAGGCACGCGGGTCACTGACGGTCTGGTTGGACAAAGGCATGCAGTGGTACGCCCCAGCCACCGGCAAGCGGGGTCGCCAACCCATCTTCTCCGATGCCGCCATCCAGTTCTGCCTGAGCATCAAGAGCCTCTTCAGCTTGCCCCTGCGCCAGAGCCTGGGAATGGTTGAAAGCCTGCTGCGACTGGCCGGTCTGGACTGGAAGGTGCCGGACTTCAGCACCGTGTGCCGACGTCAGAAGCACCTGAGCGTCAAGCTGCCCTACCGACCGAGCACCACCGCGTTGGACCTGTTGGTCGACAGCACCGGCATCAAGTTCCTGGGTGAAGGTGAATGGAAGCGCAAGAAGCATGGGGCGGACTATCGGCGCCAGTGGCGCAAGGTGCACCTGGCCATTGATGCCCACACACTGGATATCCGGGCCATCGAAGTCACCGACAACGGCACGGGTGACGCACCCATGCTGCCTGAACTGCTCAGCCAGATACCCGCAGATGAGCCGATTGCCAGCGTGGGCGGTGACGGAGCCTACGACACCAAGGCGTGTCATGCGGCGATAGCCAGACGCAACGCCCAGGCCATCATTCCCCCACGCAAGAACGCCCGGGCGTGGAAGAACAACCAGACGGGGGCCGCTTCACGCAACGAAGCCTTGCGAGCGTGCCAACGGCTGGGACGACGAATCTGGAAGAAGTGGATTGGTTACCACCGGCGCAGCCTGGTGGAGACGAAGATGAACTGCTTCAAGCGGCTGGGCGAGCGGGTGATGGCCAGGACGTTTGAGCGTCAGGTGACGGAGTTGCACATCCGTGTGGCCCTGCTCAACCGGTTCAGCCAACTCGGACGCCCGGTGACGGTGGCCGTGGCCTAAGTCCGTCTGGGGTTGGGGTTACTGCGTTCGCCCGGGCCTTTGTGCAACAACGCC
>NZ_JAAQQT010000569.1:0-10258 GCF_011742065.1 Aquabacterium sp. A08 | reverse complement strand
GGTGAAGAAGTCCCACAGCTCGGGCAGGTCCACCGCCTCGAAGTAGATGACCACGTGCCAGCCGAGCTTGGCGATGCGGCCGGCGATCTCCATCAGCTCGTCTTTGGGGGTGAAGTCCACCAGGCGCTTGACGAAGTTGAAGCGCACGCCGCGCACGCCGGCGGCGTGCAGGGCCTGCAGTTCGTCGTCGGTGACCGAGCGCTTGACCGTGGCCACGCCGCGCGCCTTGCCGCCCGACGACAGGCAGGCATCGACCATGGCGCGGTTGTCGGCACCGTGGCAGGTGGCTTGCACCACCACGTTGCGGGCAAAGCCCAGGTGGTCGCGCAGCGCGTACAACTCGTGTTTGCTGGCGTCGCAAGGCGTGTACTTGCGCTCGGGGGCGTAAGGGAATTCGGCGCCCGGACCGAAGACGTGGCAGTGCGCGTCCACGGCGCCGGCGGGCAACTGGAATTTGGGCTTGCTGGGGCCGGTGTACCAGTCCAACCAGCCGGCGGTTTTGGTGAAGTCACCGGAAGTGGGTTTGCTCATGGTATCTCCATACTTTGTCAGAGAGCTTGCCCCGCTCTGTTGGGGCGATTTTCCGGCCGAAGGACGGATGAGCCCCGGCAGAGCGGGGCAAGCTCTCCACACATGGGGGCAATCAGTCGATGTATTTCAGGCCCGCGGCCGCCAGGGGCTCGCGCATCTTGTACATGTCCAGGCCCAGCACGCCGGCGGCCAGCTTGGCGCGCTTTTCGCCTTCGAAGCTTTCGCGCTTTTGCGCCGCGGCCAGGGTCTCCAGCGCACGGGCGGCGGGCACGCAGACCACGCCGTCGTCGTCGGCCACGATCACGTCACCGGGGGTGACCAGCATGCCGGCGCAGACGATGGGGATGTTGACCGAACCCAGCGTGGCCTTGATACAGCCTTTGGAGCTGATGCACTTGCTCCAGACCGGGAAGTTCATGCGCTGCAGTTCGGCCACGTCGCGCACGCCGGCGTCGATGACCAGCGCGCGGGCGCCCCGGGCCTGGAAGCTGGTGGCCAGCAGGTCGCCAAAGTAGCCGTCGGTGCACTCGGCGGTGACGGTGGCCACCACCACGTCGCCGGGCTGGATCTGCTCGGCGGCCACGTGCATCATCCAGTTGTCACCGGGCTGCAGCAGCACAGTGACGGCGGTGCCGGACACCTGTTGCCCGGCGAAGATGGGGCGCATGTAGGGTTTGAGCAGGCCGACGCGGCCCATGGCTTCGTGCACCGTGGCCGAGCCCAAGGCGGCCAGGCCGTCGGCGGCGGTGCGGTCGGCGCGGGTGATGTTGCGGTAAACGACCCCGAGTTCGTACATCTTGGCTTCCTTGAAAAATTACAGGCCCTTGGCCTTCAGGGCGGCGTCCATGCGCGGGAACACGCGGCGGGCGTTGCCTTCGAACACCTTGTAGCGCTGCTCTTCCGTCAGGTTGGGCGTGGCCGCCACGTAGCGCTTGGTGTCGTCGTAGTGGTGGCCGGTTTCGGGGTCGATGCCGCGCACCGCGCCGATCATCTCGCTGGCAAACAGGATGTTGTCCACCGGGATCACCTTGGTCAGCAGGTCGATGCCCGGCTGGTGGTACACGCAGGTGTCGAAGAACACGTTGTTGAGCAGGTGGTCTTGCAGCAGGGGCTTCTTCATCTCCTGCGCCAGGCCACGGAAGCGGCCCCAGTGGTACGGCACCGCGCCACCGCCGTGGGGGATCAGGAACTTCAGCGTCGGGAAGTCCTTGAACAGGTCACCCTGGATGAGCTGCATGAAGGCCGTGGTGTCGGCGTTCAGGTAGTGCGCGCCCGTGGTGTGGAAGCAGGCGTTGCAGCTGGTGGAGACGTGGATCATCGCGGGGATGTCGTGCTCCACCATCTTTTCGTAGATGGGGTACCAGTGGCGGTCGGTCAGCGGGGGGCTGGTCCAGTGGCCGCCGGACGGATCGGGGTTGAGGTTGATACCCACCATCCCGTATTCCTTGACGCACTTTTCCAGTTCGGGAATGCAGGTGGCCGGGTCCACGCCGGGGCTCTGCGGCAGCATGGCGGCGCCAATGAAGTGGTCGGGGAACAGCTGGCTGACGCGGTGGCACAGCTCGTTGCAAATGGCCGCCCAGGTGGACGAGGTGTTGAAGTCGCCGATGTGGTGGGCCATGAAGCTGGCGCGCGGGCTGAACACGGTCAGGTCGCTGCCGCGTTCCTTCATCAGCTTGAGCTGGTTGGTCTCGATGGACTCACGCAGTTCGTCGTCGCTGATTTTCAGGCTCTTGGGGTCCGGCGTCTTGCTCGGGTCTTTGAGCGCGGCGATCTGCAGGTCGCGCCAGGCACCCAGGGCGGCGGGCGCCGTGGTGTAGTGGCCGTGGACGTCGATGATGAGGGGTTTCGTCATGGGGTCTCCAAAGTCGGGAAGCAGTTTTTTTGGGGGCTGGGCGGCACTCAGGCCGGGTCCATGCCCTGGCGCTGCTTGGCGGCGGCGGTGTCGGGCGAGGCGAGGAAGGCGAGGAGGTCGCGCACCGCCTCGGGCCGGTCGCAGGTGGCACACACCGCGCCGGTGAAGGTGGTGACGATCTGGATGTCGGGCGGCAGGGGGCCGACCACGTCGATGCCGTCGAGGTGGATCAGCTCGCTCAACTGCTGGAAGCCCAGGTCCACCGCGCCGCTGGCCACCAGCGAACCGACCGGGGTGCCCGGCGGCGGGGTGACGGTGCGGTCGGCCAGTTCGGCCCCAAGGCCCCAGCGCTCGAACAACCGGGCCAGGGCGACGCCGCTGGGGCCGGTGGAACAACTGAGGCGGCGGGCCGCGGCCACGGCGCGGCGCACGGCGTCGGCGCTGGACAGGTCGGGCCGGGGCGCGCCAGCGCGCACCGCCACGCCCACGCCCGAGCGCACCAGCGGCACAGCGCTGCCGGGCAGCACGCGGCCGGCGGCCTCCAACTGGGCGATGGCGTCGCTGGCCAGCAGCACCACGTCGAACGCCTCGCCGGCCTGCACGCGCCGGGCCGCATCGACGCCGCCCACCGACTCGATCTGCACCGCCTGGCCGGTGCGCTGGCGGTAGGCCTCGGTCAGTTCCGCCAGCAGCAGGCGGGTGGCCATGGAGGAAATACCGCGCAAGGGGGAGGTCATGGGAACAGGGGGGATGGACAACGATGGGGCATTGTGGACGAGCCCCCTCGGCCCGACTAGGCCGGCACCGCTCTATCTGCTATCGCAAATGAGCATACCACAGGCATTCGTATCTAAAATCGCAGCATGGACTTGAAACAATTGGAGTACTTTGTGCGGGTGGCCGAGCTGGGCAGCTTCACCCGTGCGGCCCATGCGCTCAACATTGCGCAACCGGCCCTGAGCCGGCAGGTGCGGCTGCTGGAGGTGGAGTTGCGACAGAACCTGCTGCTGCGCAACGGCCGCGGCGCCACGCCCACCGAGGCCGGGCAGCTGCTGCTGGACCATGGGCGCGGCATCCTGCACCAGGTGGAACGGGCCCGCGAAGACCTGGGCCGCATCCGCGGCGCGCTGGCCGGGCGCGTGGCCATCGGCCTGCCGCCCACGCTGGCGCGGGTGCTGACGGTGCCCTTGACGCGCGCCTTTCGGCGCCAGCTGCCGGAGGCGCAGCTGACCATCACCGAAGGCCTGTCCAGCGCCATGCAGGAAGGCCTGATGAACGGCCGGCTGGACGTGGCGGTGCTGTACAACGCCCAGCCGGTGCCGGCGCTGGAGTTGCAGCCCCTGTTCGACGAACCGCTGGTGCTGGTGGAGGCGCGTCGCCCCGGCCTGCAGGAAGACCCGCCGCCCCCACCCCTGCCGCTGGCCGAGCTGGCCACCCTGCCCCTGGTGATCCCGAGCCGGCCCAACGCGATCCGCATGCACGTGGAACTGGAACTGGCCGGTCTGGGCTTGCGGCCGCAGGTGGTGCTGGAAATCGACGGGGTGTCGGCCATTCTGGACCTGGTGGCCGAGGGCATGGGCTGCGCGGTGCTGTCGCGGCACGCCGTGGCCAGTTCTCTGCGGCCTTCGGCCTACGCGGTGCGGGCCATCGGCAACCCGGGCCTGCACACCCGGCTGTCGCTGGCCACCAGTTCGCAGCGGCCGGCCACCCTCACCCTGCAGGCCACCCTGCCCTTGCTGCAACAGGTCTGCACCGAGGTGGTGGGCCCCACCGCCATGAAAAAAGCCGCTCCGTAGGAGCGGCCCTGTCGCGGTGCCGGCCAGGCGCCGACGCAAGCGGCGGTGTCAGAACCGCAGCGCGAACAGCGTGATGGCCGGGAACGCCGCCAGGATGGCGGTGCGCACCAGATCGCTCACCACGAAGGGCGTGACGCCGCGGTAGGTGTGCGAGATCGGGATGTCCTTGGCCATGTTGTTGATGACGAACAGGTTCATGCCCACCGGCGGCGTGATCAGGCCCACCTCCACCACGATCAGCACCAGGATGCCGAACCAGATGGCGGTTTCTTCCGGGCCCAGACCGAAGTCCAGCCCCATGATCATCGGGAAGAAAATGGGGATGGTCAGCAGGATCATGGACAGCGAGTCCATGACGCAGCCCAGCAGCAGGTACACCACCAGCACCGTGGCCAGCACCAGCCAGGGGCTCATGCCCAGGTCGATCACCCACTGCGCCATTTCCTGCGGCAGCTGTGACAGGGCCAGAAAGGTGTTGTAGAGCCCGGCGCCCAGCACGATCATGAAGATCATGCCGGTGGCGATCGCGGTGCCCAGCACGGCGTCGCGCAGGGTCTTGCGGTTGAGGCCACCGGCCGCCCAGGCGGCCACGCCGGTGCCAAAGGCCCCGATGGCGGCGCCCTCGGTCGGGGTGAACAGGCCGGTGTAGATACCGCCGACCACCGCCAGGAAGATGGCGATCACCGGCCAGGTCTTGAGCGTGGCCTTCCAACGCTCGGCCACAGGCATGGGGGCCATGGTGCCGGCGCTGTCGGGCTTGACGCGGACGTAGATGGCAATCACGAGCATGTAGCCGATGGCCGCCAGAATGCCGGGGATGAACGCCGCCAGGAACAGCTTGGCGATGTTCTGCTCGGTCAGGATGGCGTAGATGACCAGCACCACCGACGGCGGGATGAGGATGCCCAGGGTGCCGCCGGCCGCCAGGCAGGCGGTGGACAGCGCGCCGCTGTAACCGGCGCGCTTGAGTTCGGGCAGCGCGACCTGGCCCATGGTGGCGGCCGTGGCCAGCGACGAGCCGCAGATGGCGCCGAAACCGGCGCAGGCGCCGACGGCGGCCATGGCCACGCCCCCCTTGCGGTGGCCGATCCAGGCCTCGGCGGCCTTGAACAGCGCCTGCGACAGCCCGCCGAGCGCGGCGAACTGCCCCATCAGCAGGAACAGCGGAATCACCGACAGGTTGTAGTTGGAAAACGTGCTGTAGCTGACCTGCTTGAGCTGGCTCAGGATGGGGGCGGCGTTGCCGTACACGAAGTAGGCGCCGACCACGCCGCACAAGGCCATGGCCAGTCCAATGGGCACGCGGATGAAAATCAGGCCCAGCAAGATGGGAAACGACCAGGCGGCCAGTTCGATGGTGCTCATGTCAGTGGACTCCTGCCGACTCAACCGGCCAATCTTGGGGGTAGGACGCCAGGCCGAACATGATCAGGTTCTTGGCCACGTAGGCCACGCAACCCAGCACGGCGCCCACCATGCACAGGGCATAAGCCCACCAGACCGGCATCTGCAGGATGAAAGTGGTTTCGAGGTATTCGCGTTTTTCGACCAGGCCGTTCCACAACTGCCAGGTCAGTACCAGCCACAGGGCCAGCATCATCAGGTCGCTGAAGGTGACCACGGTGCGCTGCGCCCACTTGGGCAGGTGCATGTAGAGCAGGTCCACGGTGGCGTGGCCGCCGCGCAGGTAGGTCCAGGGCAGGAAGAAGAAGACCGCCACCGCGGTGCCCGCCTCCACCAGCTCAAAGTCGCCCGGCACCGGGCCCAAGCCCAGACCGATCATGGCGCGGCCGGCCACGCTGGCCACGATCATCAGCGTGATGGCACACAGCACCAGGCCGCCCAGAATGGCGGACCACTTGGTGCAGCGAAACACCCAGGTCATCATGATTCACGTCCTTGACGGGCGGCCCACGGCGGCCGCACTGCAAAAAAACGCGCACGGTGCGAACACCATGCGCGCGGCGGGTTGCCCCGAAGTTTACTTGCTGTGCTTGGCGATCAGGGCACGGGCCTCGGCGGCCAGCTTGGCACCGTCGATGTTCTTGGCCTTCATGTCCTTGACCCAATCGGACTCCACCGCACTGGCGGTGCGCAGCCAGCGCTGGGTTTCGGCCGCGTCCAGCGCCACGATGTTGTTCTTGGCCTTCTCGGCCACGGCACGGCCCAACTTGTCGCCCTCGTCCATCGCGCGGCCAAAGGCGGCGGCGGTTTCGAGGCCCGAGTTGTTGTCGATCACCTTCTTCAGGTCGGCCGGCAGCTTGTCGTAGGTGGCCTTGTTCATGCTGAAGGCGAAGGCCATGTTGTACAGGCCCTTGTCACCGGCAAAGGTGGTGTGGTTCTTCACCATCTCGGTGACCTTCACGGCCGGGCCCACTTCCCAGGGGATGGTGGTGCCGTCGAGCACGCCCTTGGACAGGGCCTCGGTCACGGCCGGCACCGGCATGCCCACCGGGGTGGCGCCGAGCTTGACCAGCATGTTGTTGACGATGCGGGTGCCGCCACGGATCTTCATGCCGCGCAGGTCTTCCAGGCCGTTCACCGGCTTTTTGGTGTGGAACAGACCCGGGCCGTGGGTGTGGATGGCCAGCAGCTTGACGTCCTTGAACTCGTCGGCGGCGAACTTGTCCACGAATTCCCAGGCGGCCTTGGAGGTGATTTCACCGGCGCGCGCGCCCGACGGGGCGATGAAGGGGATCTCGAACACCTCGGTCTTAACAAAGCGGTTCGGGGTGTAGCCCAGCACCGTCCAGGTGATGTCGGCCACACCGTCGCGGGCCTGGTCGAACAACTGGGCCGGCGAACCGCCCATTTGCATGGCCGGGAACAGCTGCACCTTGATGCGGCCACCGGATTCGGCCTCCACCTTCTTGGCCCAGGGCTCGATGGCCAGGCGGGGCACGTTGGCCTGCGGCGGCAGGAAGTGGTGCAGACGCAGGGTGACCTGCTGCGCCATGGCGCTGGTGGCGGTGAGGGCGGCGCAGATCAGGCCGAGGGTGCGAAGTTTGAACGGTTTCATGGTGAAGTCCTTTGACGGAGGTGTGCCGGCTGGCCCGTTGTCCCTGGAAACGAAGCGCCGACCCGGGTCGATCGCCTCGATTGATTATTAGATATAACTTTATCACCCGGACTGCAGTCGAATGCACTAGGGATTACCCTAGTGCGGAAGAAGCAGCCCGCCTGCCCTCGGCACAAGCACTATAGTGCGGGCCTGCCCACATAAAACAGGCAAAACACACTAGCTGCTATGCCGCTTGGGCATGGAACTCGTCAGGCGCGGGCCGGCAGCACCGTGCCCCAACACTCGCCGAAACCCAGCCGCGCTGCGCCCGGTTTTTCGCACCAGCCGCGGATCACCACCGCGTCGCCGTCGAGCAGGTAGGTGCGGCTTTCGCCGTTGGGCAGCGCCACCGGCTGTTGGCCGCCTTGCGTCAGCTCGATCAGGGCGCCGGCCTGGTCCAGCGTCGGGCCCGACAGGGTGCCGCTGCCGAACAGGTCGCCCGGCTGCAGGTTGCAACCGTTGACGGTATGGTGGGTGACCATCTGGGCGATGGTCCAGTAAGCGTGGCGGTAGCTGGTGGCGGTGATGCGGGCGGCGCCCTGCCCGGCTTCGCGCATCTGCGCGGTTTGCAGGCCCACTTCCAACCGGATGTCGAAGGCGCCAACGGCGCGGTTGGCGGGCGTGTCCAGGTAGGGCAGTGGCTGCGGGTCGTCGGCCGGGCGCTCGAAGGCCACCCGGTACGGCGCCAGGGCCTCCAGCGTCACCACCCAGGGCGAGATGGTGGTGGCGAAGTTCTTGGCCAGGAAGGGCCCCAGCGGCTGGTATTCCCAGGCCTGGATGTCGCGCGCCGACCAGTCGTTGAGCAGGCACAGGCCGAAGACGTGCGACTCGGCCTCGGGCAGGGCGATGGGGTCGCCCAAGGCGTTGCCGTGGCCGATGAAGATGCCCAGCTCCAGCTCGATGTCCAGCCGCTGGCTGGGCGCCAGCACCGGGGCCGCCGCGTCGGGCGCTTTGACCTGGCCGCGCGGGCGGTGGAAAGCCTGGCCCGACACGCCGATGCTGCTGGCGCGGCCGTGGTAGCCGATGGGCACCCACTTGTAGTTGGGCAGCAGCGGGTTGTCGGGACGGAACTGTTTGCCGATGTTGGTGGCGTGGTGGACCGAGGTGTAGAAGTCGGTGTAGTCGCCGATCTGGGCCGGCAGGCCGTATTCGGCCTCGGCCTGGGGCAGCAGGCAGGGCTGCAGCGCGGCCTGCTGGGCGCTGCCTTCGCGCAGGGCGCGCGACAGGGCCAGGCGCAGGGCCGACCAAGCGGCAGGGCCCAGCGCCATGAGGGCGTTGAGGCGGTCTTGGGCGGCGGCGGCCACGGCGCTGGCCGCCAGGCCGCTGAACACGCCGGCGCGGTCCACCGCGGCCAGGTCCAGGATCTGGTCGCCGATGGCCACACCGCCACGGTGGGCCTCGTGGCTGCCACGGCGGCGGAACACGGCAAACGGCAGGTTCTGCAGCGGGAAGTCGGTGCCCGGCGTGTGGGCCGAGGCCACCCAGCTGCGCAGGGACGGGTCGTGGGTTTCGTTGAGTGTGCTCATGTCGGGGGGGGGGTGTGGGTCAGGTGGCCAGGCTGCCGTCGTGCATCCAGGCGGCGTGTTTCGGGGCTTGCTTGGTCTGGCTCCATTCCTGCAGCATGTCCCACTTCACCTCGTCGAGCTTGCGGTACATCTCGGGGGTGCCGGTGTCGCAGGCCAGTTCCAGCCGGTGGCCGTTGGGGTCGAAGAAGTAGATGCTTTTGAAAATGGTGTGGTCGGTCGGGCCTAGCACCTCGATGCCGGCCGCGACCAGTTTTTCTTTCGTGGCCAGCAGGGTGTCCAGCGAATCGACCTTCAGGGCCAGGTGCTGCACCCAGGCGGGGGTGTTCTCGTCGCGGCCCATGGGCTGTTGCTCGGGCAGCTCGAAAAAGGCCAGCACGTTGCCGTTGCCGGCGTCGAGGAAGATGTGCATGTAGGGGTCCCAAGCCTTGGTGGACGGGACCTCGTTTTCGGCGATGGCGAGCACGAATTTCATGCCCAGGTGCTGGGTGTACCACTCCACGGTTTCTTTCGCGTCTTTGCAGCGGTAGGCAACGTGGTGGATCTGTTGGATCAAGGACATGGCGGGTCTCCTGGCGGGGGTGCGAAGAATTCTGTCAGGGCTGGCGGGTGCGTGTGTCACCCAACGGGGACATCAGGCCGCGGCGTGGCTGGGCACCACCGGGGTGATGGCCTGGCGCTCGGCGGTGGCGCTGGCGGGGGCATCGCCAGCGTCGGGGGCGGCGCTGTGGCGCGCGAGGCGGAAGGCCTCGCGCAGCACGGCCACGTCGCCAATGTGGTTGGCCAGCAGCAGCACCAGCCGCGCGTTCAGGGCGTGGCTTTGCTCGGTGCTCAGGCCCTGGTGGGCGGCGATGAGTGCCTCGTACATGTCGTCGTAGGGCAGCGCGTGGGCTTGGGTGTTGAGCATGGGGTCTCCTTCAACGGTCAGGCACGGGCGGGCTGGGCGCAGGCGGTGGCCAGCGCGGCGCGCACGGCGGCCTCGGTCGGTTGGCGCCAGCGCGCGGCCACGTGCTGGTCGGGGCGGATCAGGTAGGCGGTGCCGGGCGTGGCGTCCAGCCGCTGCTGCACCAGGCCCTGCACATCCTTCAAATCCTGCCCAATGGCGATGGGGGTGACATGGGGCAGGCCATGCGCCCAGACCGGCACGGGGCCGAATACCAGCAGGGTAAAGTCTGCGGCGGTTTCGCGCAACAGCCAGCTTGCGCTGCCGTCGGCGCGCTGCACCGGAGCGTCGGTCAAGGGCGCGCCGGGCACCATCTTGCCGGCGAAGGGGTCCACGTCCGCCGTGTTCAGGCTGGAGCCGTGCAGCGTGGCCGGCACCGACAGGCGGCCGCTGTTGACAATGCGGCGGGCAAAGTCGTGCTCGCGCGCCAGGTCCAGCGTGGCGTCGCGGAACAGGCGGCTGATCTCGCTCTTGGGCGTGATGAAGTCGGTGGCGCGGGTGGAGTTGAGGATGTTCTCGTCCGCCGCGTACTCGCGCTCGGGGCCGTAG
>NZ_JAAQQT010000568.1:0-16392 GCF_011742065.1 Aquabacterium sp. A08 | reverse complement strand
TTGTCGCTGCGGCTCGGGTGCTTGAGCTTGCGCACCGCCTTGCTCTCGATCTGGCGGATGCGCTCGCGCGTCACGTCGAACTGCTTGCCCACCTCTTCTAGCGTGTGGTCGGTGGACATTTCGATGCCAAAGCGCATGCGCAGCACCTTGGCTTCGCGCGGCGTCAGGCTGTCCAGAATCTCCTTGACCACCTCGCGCAGGCCGGCCTGCATGGCCGCGTCCATGGGCGCGGTGTTGGCGCTGTCTTCGATGAAGTCGCCCAGGTGCGAATCGTCGTCGTCGCCGATGGGGGTTTCCATCGAGATCGGCTCTTTCGCGATCTTCATGATCTTGCGGATCTTGTCCTCGGGCATCTCCATCTTCTCGGCCAGGATGGACGCGTCCGGCTCGAAGCCGTGCTCCTGCAGGTGCTGGCGGCTGATGCGGTTCATCTTGTTGATGGTCTCGATCATGTGCACCGGGATGCGGATGGTGCGCGCCTGGTCGGCGATCGAGCGGGTGATCGCCTGGCGGATCCACCAGGTGGCGTAGGTCGAGAACTTGTAGCCGCGGCGGTATTCGAACTTGTCCACCGCCTTCATCAGGCCGATGTTGCCCTCCTGGATGAGGTCCAGGAACTGCAGGCCGCGGTTGGTGTACTTCTTGGCGATGGAGATGACCAGGCGCAGGTTGGCCTCGATCATCTCCTTCTTGGCGTCGCGCGACATGCGCTCGCCTTCGTTCATGCGCTTGTGGATGGCCTTGAGCTGCTCCAGCGGCACCACCACGTTGGCCTGCAGGTCGATCAGCTGTTGCTGCAGTTCCTGGATGGGCGGGATGTTGCGCGCGATCACCGTGCTCCACGGCTTGCCGGCGGCGGCCTGCTTTTCCACCCACTGGCGGTTGAGCAGGTTGGGCGGGAAGTCGGCCACGAACTTGTCCTGCGGCATGCCGCATTTGTCCACGATGATGCGGCGCAGCTCGCGTTCCTTCTTGCGCACGCCGTCCACCTGCTGGCGCACGGTTTCGCACAGTTTTTCGATGGCCTTGGCGGTGAAGCGGATGGACATCAGCTTCTCGGTCAGCGCGGTTTGGGTTTTTTGGTAGGCGGGCGTGCCGTAGCCTTCCTTGTCGTAGAGCTTGTGCAGCTTCTCGAACAGCTCGCGCATGGCGTCGAAGCGGCTCAGCGCCTCGCGCTTGAGTTCTTCCATCTTGCGCGTCAGTGCCTTGGAGCCGCCCTTGCCGTCGTCGTCGTCGGCCTCGTCGTAGTCGTCGAAGTCCTCTTCGGCCACGTAGTCGTCGGCCTCGTTGGAGTCGGCAAAGCCGTCCACGATGGTGGAGATGACCACCGCGCCCGAACGGATTTCCTCGCCCATGGCCAGGATTTCGTTGATGGTGGCGGGCGACTCGGAAATCGCGGCCATCATCTCGTTCAAGCCGCCTTCGATGCGCTTGGCGATTTCGATTTCGCCCTCGCGCGTCAGCAGTTCCACCGTGCCCATTTCGCGCATGTACATGCGAACCGGGTCGGTGGTGCGGCCGAATTCGCTGTCCACGGTGGACAGGGCGGCTTCGGCTTCCTCTTCCGCCTCTTCTTCGGTGGCGGCGGTGGGGCCGGTGTTGCTCAGCAGCAGGGTTTCGGCGTCGGGCGTTTGCTCGTACACCGCCACGCCCATGTCGTTGAGCAGCGACACCACCACTTCCAGCGTTTCCTGCTCCACCAGCTTGTCGGGCAGGTGGTCGTTGATCTCGCCGTGGGTCAGGTAGCCGCGCGTCTTGCCCAGCTTGATCAGGGTTTTCAGGCGCTCGCGGCGCAGCTTGGCCTCTTCTTCGGTCAGGACGGTGTCGTCCAGGCCGAATTCCTTCATCAAGGCGCGTTCCTTGGCCTTGCTGATCTTCATCCGCAGCGGCTTGACCTTCTCCACCGGCTCGGCCGTTTCGGCTTCCACCGCTTCGGGTTCTTCGCCCAGGTCCTCGTCGATGTCGCTCAGGTCGGCGTCGTCAAAGTCGGCCTCGCTCTTTTCGGCGGCCTTGGGCTTGCGGCCCCGTTTGGCCGCTGGCTTTTTGGGTGCGGCCGGGGCGGCGTCGTCGCCCTCGGTGCTGGCCGCTTTCTTGCGGGTGGCGCGTTTTTTCGGCGCGGTGGCCGATTCGGCTTGGGCGGCCGCGGCGAGCAGTTCGTCGGCGGCTTTGGTCAAAGAGGCTTTGCTGGCTTTGGTGCTCACGAGAGGCGCTTTCTGCCCGGGCCGGCGTGGACCAGGGCGGTGGATGCTGCAGGCAATGAAAACGGGGTGCGTCAGATGTGCCGACGGACGTCACACCCCGGTGACGGGGTGCATTCCACAAGCTGTGTGGGCGAACATTTGGGGTGCAGTCCTTGCGGAGGAGGCGGGGCTCGCCTTGGCCGGGGGAGGTGGTCCCGATGACCCGTCTGGGGTGTTGGCCGATCCGGAGGTGCTGCTGTCGCGCTTGCAGTCAACATTGGATTATACCCAATGCCCCAAGTTCCATCGGGGTTTACCCCGGCCCGTGGCTCAGGCGCGCGTGTCGGTCTGCAAGGCCAGGCGCGCTTCGTGCACCGCGCGGTAGAGGGCCAGCGCGGCGGGGTCGCTGCCGGCCTGGGCGATCAGCTCGGTTTCGCGCCGCTTCATGTGCTCGATGTGCATGCGGCGCAGCAACTCCCGCAGTTCGCGCCGGATTTCGGCCAGCGTGGGCGGGGCGCTTTCGGGCGAGGCGGGCTCGCCGTCCTGGCGCTCCAGGGCGATGCCACTGGCGTTCAGGGACACGGCCAGGCCCTCGAAAGGCTGGCCGCGCAGGGCCTCGCGCAGGGCGGCCCAGGGTTGGGCGCCGTGTTCGTGCCACTGCATTTCCAGCCAGGCGAACAGCGGGCCGTGTTCGCCCGCTTCCTGCCCCAGCAGGTGCTGGTCGTCCGCTGTCAGCCATTCCCAGGCGGGCGGTGTGCTCAGCACGATGCGGGCGACCCGGTCGGCGTTGCTGAGCAGGCCGCGCGCGGCCGGGCGGCGTGGCCGCGCGGCCCAGCCGGAAGGGGAGCGCGGGGCGCGCGCCGGCCGCGCGGTGGCCCCGGGGTCGCTGACGGGACGGGCGTCGTGGCCAGGCCAGCCGGCGTCGGGGTCGCCGCCCTGGGGAGGGTGGGGGGCTTCGGCCGGGGCGGAGCGGGGGGCACCCCGGGCCGCGCGCCCGCCGGCGTGGCGCTGGCCCGGCCCCTGCCACAGCCCGGCCAGCTCGCGCGGGTCCAGGCCCACGCCGTCGGCCAGTTCTTGCAGCAACTGGCGTTTCAGCGCGCCGTCGGGCATGGCGCTCCACAGTGGCTGGGCCTGGCTGGCCATGCGGGCGCGACCCTCGGCGGTGTCCAGGTCGCAGTCGGCGGCGGCGGCGTCCAGCAGAAACCGGCTCAGCGGCACCGCCTGCTTCACCGCCTCGGCAAAGGCGTCGGCGCCGTGGGCGCGGACAAAGCTGTCGGGGTCGTGTTCGGGCGGCAGGAACAGGAACTTGACGCTGCGGGTGTCGCTGGCCCAGGGCAGGGCAGCCTCCAGCGCCTTGCGCGCGGCACGGCGGCCGGCGGCGTCGCCGTCGAAGCCGAACACCACCGCGTCGCTGAAGCGGAACAGCAGCCGCACGTGCTCGGGCGTGCAGGCGGTGCCCAGCGTGGCCACCGCGTTGCCGATGCCCAGCTGCGCCAGGGCCACCACGTCCATGTAGCCCTCGGTCACCAGCACGTGGCCGGCCTGGCGGATGGCGGTGCGCGCCTCGAACAGCCCGTACAGCTCGTGGCCCTTGCTGAACACCGGCGTTTCCGGCGAGTTCAGGTACTTGGGCTCGCCCTGGTCCAGCACCCGCCCGCCAAAGCCGATGCACTCGCCCTTGACGTTGCGGATCGGGAACATGATGCGGTCGCGAAAACGGTCGTAGCGCTTGCCCTCCTTGGCCTCGCCCAGCGTGCCGGCGTCGTCCGAGGTGATGACCAGGCCCGACTCCACCAACAGCGGGCTCTGGTAGTCCGGGAACACGGTGGACAGGAAGCGCCAGCCCTCGGGCGCGTAGCCCAGGCCGAAGGTCTTGGCGACCTGGCCCGACAGGCCCCGGCCCTTGAGGTAAGCGATGGCGCGGGGCGACTGCTTGAGCTGCACCTTGTAGGCGTCGGCGGCTTTCTGCAGCACCTCGGCCAGCGTGCTCTGCTTTTTGCGCTGCTCGGCGGCGCGGGCCCGCTCGTGCGGGGGCACGTCCTCCTCGGGCACCTGCAGGCCCACCTGCTGGGCCAGGTCTTTCACCGCTTCGACAAAGCCGATGCCGGTGTGCTCCATGAGGAAGCCGACCGCGTTGCCGTTCTTGCCGCAGCCGAAGCAGTGAAAAAACTGCTTGGTGGGGCTGACGCTGAACGACGGCGATTTTTCCCCGTGAAAGGGGCACAGCCCCATGAAGTTGGCGCCGCCCTTTTTCAGCTGGACGTAGCGGCCCACCACCTCGACGATGTCGACGCGGGACAGCAACTCCTGGATGAAGGACTGGGGGATGGCCACACGCTATTTTCGCCCATCGCGGGGCCGCCCACCGGGGCCCGAACACGGGTGGCGATCGGGTACAGTGCGGGGCGACAGCGGCAGGGTGCCGCCCCCTTTCTCGGAGAAGCCCTATGACCTCGATCTACGACCAGGACCTGCCCCGCACCGGGGCCAATTTCGCGCCCATCAGCCCGCTGAGTTTCATCGAGCGCACCGCCGAGGTGTACCCGAACCGCCTGGCCATCGTCCACGGCCTGGGCGAGCAGGCGCTGCGCCAGACCTGGGCCGAGACCTACGCCCGTTGCCGCCGCCTGGCCAGCGCCCTGCAGCGCGCCGGCATCGGCAAGAACCAGACCGTGGCGGCCCTGCTGCCCAACACCCCGCCCATGGTGGAGGCCCACTTCGGCGTGCCCATGGCCGGCGCGGTGCTCAACACCCTCAACACCCGGCTCGACCCGGAAGCCATCGCCTTCATGCTGGACCACGGCGAGGCCCAGGCCGTGCTCGTGGACCCGGAATTTGCCGCCACGCTGCAGAAGGCGTTGGCGCTGCGCCAGTCCCGCACGCCGCTGCGCATCATCGAAACCGCCGACGCGCTCTACGGCCCGGCCAACGCCGCCCTGGGCGGCACCGCCTACGAAGACTTTCTGGCCGGCGGCGACCCCGACTTCGCCTGGGACCTGCCCGGCGACGAGTGGGACGCCATCGCCCTGAACTACACCAGCGGCACCACCGGCAACCCCAAGGGCGTGGTCTACCACCACCGGGGCGCGGCCCTCAACGCCATTTCCAACATCCTCGAATGGGACCTGCCCAAGCACGCCGTGTACCTCTGGACGCTGCCCATGTTCCACTGCAACGGCTGGTGCTTCCCGTGGACGGTGGCGGCCCGCGCCGGCGTCAACGTCTGCCTGCGCAAGGTGGACGCGCAGCTGATTTTTGACCTGATGCGCGAGCACGGGGTCAGCCACTACTGCGGCGCACCCATCGTGCACGGGCTGCTGGTCAACGCGCCCGACG
The DNA here is from genome assembly GCF_011742065.1 of Aquabacterium sp. A08. Classification (NCBI taxonomy): domain Bacteria; kingdom Pseudomonadati; phylum Pseudomonadota; class Betaproteobacteria; order Burkholderiales; family Sphaerotilaceae; genus Aquabacterium; species Aquabacterium sp. A08. The sequence continues at coordinate 10,876 of NZ_JAAQQT010000568.1, read as the reverse complement.
CGCTCAAGGTCGGCCTGCCCAGCGGCATCAAAGCCATGGTGGCCGGGGCCGCGCCGCCGGCGTCCATGATCGAGGGCATGGAGCAGATGGGCTTTGACCTGACCCATGTGTACGGACTGACCGAGGTGTACGGCCCGGCCACGGTGTGCGCCCAGCACGACGCCTGGGACACGCTGGACATTGGCGAGCGCGCCCGCCTCAACGCCCGCCAGGGCGTGCGCTACCACCTGCAGCGCGGCGCCCAGGTGCGCCACCCCGAAACCCTGGAGCCCGTGCCCTGGGACGGCGAAACCATGGGCGAGATCATGTTCCGCGGCAACATCGCCATGAAGGGCTACCTGAAGAACCCCAAGGCCACGCAAGAGGCCTTTGCCGGCGGCTGGTTCCACAGTGGTGACCTGGCGGTGCAGTACCCCGATGGCTACCTCAAGATCAAGGACCGCAGCAAGGACATCATCATCTCGGGTGGCGAAAACATCTCCTCCATCGAGGTGGAGGACGTGCTCTACCGCCACCCGGCGGTGCTGGCCGCCGCCGTGGTGGCCAAACCCGACGCCCGCTGGGGCGAAACCCCTTGCGCCTTCGTGGAGCTGAAGGCCGGCGCGCAGACCACGCCCGAGGACATCGTGGCGCATTGCAAGCAGCACCTGGCCGGCTTCAAGGTGCCGCGCGCGGTGGTGTTCGGCGAACTGCCCAAAACCAGCACCGGCAAGATCCAGAAGTTCGAGCTGCGCAAGCAGGCCGGTTCGGCCGCCGCCATCGACGTGTGACGCCCGGCCGGGCCGGGGCGGTGCTCAGGCCAGCACCACCCGGTTCTTGCCGGCGCGCTTGGCCGCGTACATGGCCTGGTCGGCGCGGTGCAGGGCTGCGGCGCTGGTTTCGTCGCCGTGCATGCGGGTCACGCCCGCGCTGAAGGTGATCAGCAGGTGCTGCTCGCCCTGCATGAAGAGGTGGGTGGTCAGTTCGCGCTGCAGGCGGGTGATGGCGCTCACCGCTTCCTCGGGCGTGGTGTCGGGCAGCACCACCACGAACTCCTCGCCGCCGTAGCGGGCCACCGAATCGTGTGGCCGCAGCGACTTCAATGCCACGTCCGCCAGGTGCTTCAAGGCCGCGTCGCCGGTCAGGTGGCCGTGCTCGTCGTTGATTTTCTTGAAGTCGTCAATGTCCAGCACCGCCAGGCAGACGTCGATGCCCATGCGGTCGGCGCGCGAAATCTCGCGGTTCACCACCTCCAGCAGGCCCTTGCGGTTGAGCACGCCGGTCAGCAGGTCGTGGCTGGCCACTTCGCTCATGCGGTCCAGCTCCTGGCGCAGGCGCTCCACCTCGGCCTCGGCCTGGCTGGCGCGTTCGCGCAGCCGGTGCAGCTCTTCGCCGGTGCGCCGCGTGTCCAGCGCCATGGCCCGGGCCGACTGGATGGCCTCCTGCAGCACCGGGGCCATATCGGTCAGGCTTTGGGCCCGCTCCAGGCGGTCGGCACAGTCCTCGAACTGGGCCTGGTACTGGTCGCTGCTGGCGGCGGTCTGGGCCAGGCGTTCCAGGAACACGCCCAGCGTTTCTTTCATGGCCTGTTGGGCGCGGTGCGTCTGCTCGCTGGCCTCGGTTTGCTGCAGGATCACGTCGCGCAGGCGGCGCTGCACGTCCTCCAGGCGCCGCGCCGACAGCGGCGGCTGCGTCGCCTGGGCCAGCGCGGCCATCTGTTGCTGCAGCCAGGGGGTGTCGGGGCTGATGGCGCCGATCTGCTCGAACACGGTCTGCAGCAGGGCCAGCAGCTGGCGGCGGATCTGCTCCTGCTCCTCGGCCACGAATGACAGGCGGAAGGCAAAGTCCGCCATCATCTTGCGCAGGGTGGGGGGGTGCTGGCTGTCCAGCCGCAGGTAGGTCACCAGCTCTTCGGCCTGGGCCACCACCTTGGTGTCGTCGTTGCCCACCGCGGGCAGGGCGTGGTGGATGATGCGGGCCGTCTGCTCCAGCAGCTCGGGCGGGAAGGCGGTGGCCTCTACCACCTCGACCCGGGCGGTGGGGTTGGGCAGGTCGCTGCCGTTGCGCACGGTCAGGACCAGGGCCTTTTCCAGGTCTTCCCAGCTGTGCATCGTCACCGCCTTGCTGAACTGCGCCCGGAAGCGCTGTTGCGCCGGGGTGCGGTCGGGCAGGGCGTTGCCGATCTGGCGCAGTTGGTCCAGCGGAAAGGGGCGCAGCGGGCGCGTGCCCGCGACCTCGTGGTACGCGCTCTGGAAGTTGTCTGGGGTCGGCGGGAGTTTGCGGGTGGTCAGCAGTTTCACCGCCTCCCTGGCGATGTCCTGCGGCGTCGGTGCGGCCATGTGCGCGGGTTACCCAATGAAAGATGGGCCATCTTACACCGGCCCCGGGGCCGGCCCGGGGCGGTGCTTGCCGTGCCGCCGGCTCAGCGTGGGGCCAGGCGGATGGCGCCGTCCAGGCGGATCACCTCGCCGTTGAGCATGTCGTTTTCGATGATGTGCTGGGCCAGCTTGGCGTAGTCCTGGGGGGTGCCCAGGCGGCTGGGGAAGGGCACACTGGCGGCCAGCGCGTCCTGCACCTCCTGCGGCATGCCGAACAGCATGGGCGTGCCGAAGATGCCCGGGGCAATCGTCATGTTGCGGATGCCGTTGCGCGCCAGGTCGCGCGCGATCGGCAGGGTCATGCCGACCACGCCGCCCTTGGACGCGGCGTAGGCGGCCTGGCCGATCTGGCCGTCGTAGGCCGCCACCGAGGCGGTGGAAATCATCACCCCGCGTTCGCCGGTGGCTTCGGGTTCGTTCTTGCACATGGCGTCGGCCGCCAGGCGGATCATGTTGAAGGTGCCGACCAGGTTGACCATGATGGTCTTGGTGTAGCTGGCCAGGGCGTGCGGGCCGCTCTTGCCCACGGTCTTTTCGGCCGGGGCGATGCCGGCGCAGTTGACCAGGCCCATGAACTTGCCCAGCGAGGTGGCCTTGGCGATGACGGCCTGGCCGTCGGCTTCGTTGCTCACGTCGCATTTGACGAAGGCGCCGCCGATCTCGCGCGCGACCGCTTCGCCTTTGTCGACCTGCATGTCGGCGATGACCACGGTGGCGCCGCGGGCCGCCAGCATGCGGGCGGTGCCTTCACCCAGGCCCGACGCGCCGCCGGTGACCACGAACACTTTGCCTGCTATCTCCATCTGCTTGCTCCGGTGGGTTGTATGACGTTTACGTAAACGTCAATTATGGACGAAATCCGGGCGCTTGTGCCACGGCGCAAAAAGGCCCGCGCGGGGCGGGCCTGGGGTGGCGTGGGTGCCGTGCGGCGTCACTTGTAGCCGGCGCGGTCCAGCATCTGTTGCACCTTGGTCATGTTCTTGGCGACCACGCCCAGGGGAATGTTTTCGGCCTTGAAGTGGGCCCCGCCCATGGCCTTGAGGGCCGGGTTGTCCACCTTCACGCCCTTGGCGGCGGGGAATTCGTTGTTGCCGTTGGCGAAGTAGTCCTGGGCGAAGGGGCTGGCCAGGTACTCCATGAACTGCACCGCGGCGTCCAGGTGTTTGGCGTGCTTGGCCACGGCCGCACCGGCGATGTTGACGTGGGTGCCGCTGGTGCCCTGGTTCGGGAACACAACGCGCACCTTCTCCATCACCGACCGGTCTTCGGGCTTGCCGGACTTGAGCAGGCGCGCCGCGTAGTAGGTGTTGGTCAGGGCCACGCCGCATTCGCCCGAGGCCACGGCCTTGATCTGGTCGGTGTCGCCGCCCTTGGGGGGGCGCGCCATGTTGGCCACCACGCCCTTGAGCCAGGCTTCGCCCTGGGCGTCGCCCAGGCGCTCCACCACGGTGGCGAACAGGGACAGGTTGTACGGGTGCGAGCCCGAGCGGGTGCAGACCAGGCCTTTCAGCTTGGGGTCGGCCAGTTGCTCGTAGGTGGCCACGTCTTCGGGTTTGACGCGCAGCGGGTCGTAGACGATGACGCGGGCGCGGGTGGAGAAGCCGGTCCAGGTCACGCCGTTGGCGGTGGGCGTGGCGCGCAGGTTGGCCGGGATGGCCGCGTCCAGCTTGGCCGACTTGATCGGACGGAACAGGCCCTGGCTGTCGGCCGAGGCCATGCGGGCCGCGTCCACCAGCAGGATCACGTCGGCGGGCGAGGCCGCCCCCTCGGCGCGCAGGCGGGCGACAATGCCGGCGTCGTCGGCGTCCACCCGGTTGATCTGGATGCCGGTGGTTTTGCTGAAGGTGTCGTACATCACCTCGTCCGTCTGGTAGTGTCGGGCGGAGTAGAGGTTCAGGACCTTGTCCTGGGCGACAGCGGTGGTGGCCAGGGCGGTCAGGGCGAACAGGCCCAGGGCGTGGCGTGCGCGGAACGGCATGGTGTCGGCGGCGAGGAAGTTGTGGTGCAGATATACTAACACAAATGCGAATCGTTATTGTTAAAGAGTGGATGGGCAGGCCATGACGCCACACCAGCGGGCGTCCGGGTCAACCTGGGGCGGGTCTGCACCCAGGCGGCGGGCGGTGCTGTCGGGTCTGTGCCTGGGCGCGGTGTGGGGCCTGGCCGGTTGCGCCGGGCTGGGCACACCCGGTGCCCCGGCCGACGCCACGCCGGTGCCGCCCCAGCCCGAGCCGCCGCGGTTGCGCGCCCCGCGGGTGGGCCTGGCCCTGGGCGGTGGCGCGGCGCGCGGGTTCGCGCACATCGGCGTCATCCAGGTGTTGGAGCGCGAGGGCATCCGCCCCGACCTGGTGGTGGGCACCTCGGCCGGCAGCCTGGTGGCGGCCCTGTACGCCAGCGGCATGGGCGGCGCCCAACTGGAGCAGGCGGCGCTGGCGATGGAGGAGGCCACCATCGCCGACTGGACCCTACCGATCTTCAACCGCGGCCTGCTGCGCGGCGAGGCGCTGGCCCGCTACGTCAACCGCCAGGTGCAGGGCCGGTTGATCCAGGACATGCGCCTGCCGCTGGGCATTCTGGCCACCGAACTGGCCACCGGGCGCGGCGTGCTGTTCCAGCGCGGCGACACCGGCACGGCGGTGCGCGCCTCCAGCGCGGTACCCGGTGTGTTCACCCCGGTCGAGATCGCCGGCAAGGCCTATGTGGACGGTGGGCTGGTGGCCCCGGTGCCGGTGGAGCAGGCCCGCCAGATGGGCGCCGAACTGGTGGTGGCGGTGGACATTTCCAGCCCACCCGACCAGGCCGTCGGCGGCGACGCGCTGCGCGTGCTGCTGCAGACCTTCAGCATCATGGGCCAGAGCATCAACCGCCAGGTGCTGGCGCAGGCCGATGTGCTGGTGCGCCCCGCGCTGGCCGGCATGGGCAGCGCCGATTTCACTGCCCGCCAGCGCGCCATGCAGGCCGGGCGCGAGGCCATGGCGGCGGCCCTGCCCCGCCTGCGCGAGCAATGGCAGGCCAAGCGCCAGCCCGAAGCGCCGGGCCGAGGCCCCGCCGGCGGTCGATAAAAAAAGGCCTCGCAGAGCGAGGCCTTGAAAGGGTCCCTGAATCCGATTTCGAAGAGACCCGAGGAGACAACCAGAAAAGAGGTTCAGCGCTTTTTGGCGACCGGCTTGGCTGCCGCGATGGCGTTGTTGGTCACCGCGTGGAAATTGCTCTCGGCGATTTCGCTGGCCTGTTTGACGGCTTTTTGCACCGACTCGACGGCGTTGGTGGCGGCGGACACGGCGTTTTTCATCACGGCCACGGCGGTTTCGGAACCGGCCGGGGCGTTTTTGGCGACGTTGTCCACCACGGCCATGAATTTCTGCTGGGCGTCGGCGGCCTGGCCTTCGGCGGCCTTGGCGAATTCGGCGCCGGTGCCGGCGGCGATTTCGTACAGCTGGCGGCTGTAGGCGGCGGCCTTTTCGGCCAGCGGCTGCATCAGGCCGGCTTGCAGGGTCAGCAGTTCCTGGGCGTCTTTCACGCTCAGCAGGGCCTGGGTGCTGGAGGCGGACTCGCTCAGCGCGGCCTTGGTGGCTTGCACGTTCAGCTCGACCAGCTTTTCCACGCCTTCGAAGGCTTTTTGGGTCAGGCCAAACAGGGTTTCCAGGTTGGCTTTTTGGGCGGCGGCCAGTTGTTCAGCGGTCAGCATACGGGTGCTCCAGTGGTGGGGTGAAGGGTCTGTGTTCAGTGCCGCACGGCGGAGCCCGAAAGAGACTGGGCTGATTTGCTGCGCTGCAACATGGTTTCAATTATAGGGACCGCTTCCGAAATTGCAAGCGGTTTTGTTGCGCTGCAGCAAAAATGGGCTGGGCGCCTCTGGCGGGGCATTCGGTTGGCCAGCCGGCCCGTCAGCGCAACTGGGCACAATGCGGACCGTGCACGCCTACTACGCCGACCATTTTGTGCTGCCCCTGCCCGAGGGGCACCGCTTCCCCATGGCCAAATACCGCCTGTTGCGCGACCGCTTGGCCAGCGAACTGCCCGGCATCTGCCTGCAACAGGCCGAGGCGGCCAGCGAAGGCGAACTGGCCCTGGTGCACGAGCCACGCTACATCGCCGCGGTGCGCGACGGCGCGCTGACACCGGCCGAGCAGCGCGAGATCGGTTTTCCCTGGAGCCCGGCCATGGCCGAGCGCGCGCGCCGTTCGGTGGGGGCCACCCTGCAGGCCTGCCGCGCGGCCCTGGGCGGCGACGGCGTGGCGGCCAACCTGGCCGGTGGCACCCACCACGCCTACGCCGGCAAGGGCAGCGGGTTTTGCGTGTTCAACGACGTGGCGGTGGCCGCCCGGCTGATGCAGGCCGAATGGGCCCGTGCCCGCCGGCGCCCCCAACTGCGGGTCGCCATCGTGGACCTGGACGTGCACCAGGGCAACGGCACCGCCCGAATTTTTCAGGGCGACGACACCGTGTTCACCCTGTCGGTGCACGGCGCCAAGAACTTTCCCTTCCGCAAGGAGGCGGGCGACTGCGACATCGAACTCCCCGACGGTTGCGGCGACGACGAGTACCTGGCCGCGGTGGAGCAGGGCCTGGCCGAGCTGGCGCAGCGTTTCGATCCCGGTCTGGTGATTTACCTGGCCGGGGCCGACCCGCACGAGGGCGACCGCCTGGGCCGCCTGCGCGTGTCCGACGACGGGATGGAGGCGCGCGACCGGCGCGTGTTCGATTGGGCCTGGCAGCGCCGCATTCCGTTGGCCATGGCCATGGCCGGCGGCTATGGCCACGACATCGCCACCACGGTGCGGGTGCAGGTCAACAGCTACCGGGTGGCACTGTCGCATTGGCAGCAGTGGCGGCGGCTGTGGCCGGGCGGGGCCGCTGCGGCCTGAGGATGGCGCTGGCAGAATGGCAGGCCATGAACACGCCCGCCCGCCCGCAGCCCCAACCCCGTTCGGCCTACCCGGTGTTCCGCACCATCGGCACCCGCTGGATGGACAACGACGTGTACGGCCACGTCAACAACGTCGTGTACTACAGCTGGTTCGACACGGCGGTCAACGGCTACCTGATCGAGCAGGGCGTGCTCGACATCCACTGCGGCGCGGTCATCGGGCTGGTCATCGAGACCCAGTGCAACTACTTCGACAGCCTGGCCTTCCCCGACACCGTGCACGCCGGCTTGCGGGTGGCGCACCTGGGCCGCTCCAGCGTGCGCTACGAGGTGGGCCTGTTCGGCAGCGCCGGGGACACCACGGCCGCCGCCGGCCACTTTGTGCACGTCTACGTGGACCGCGACACGCGCCGCCCGGTGCCGCTGCCCGACGACCTGAAGGCCGTACTGGCCGGCCTGCAGTGCCCTTGAGCCGCATAGGCCCATCGGCGCCATAATTGACGTTTACGTCAACGTCAATCAAAAACCTTTCTGGAGACCGCCTTGAACCCCTCGACCCCTGTCGACACCGCCCACAGCCCCGCCGCCGCCCAGGTGGATGCCGCCATCACCGGCCGCCAATCGGTGCGCGCTTTCCTGCCCAAACCGGTGCCGCGCGAGTTGCTGACCCACCTGCTGGAGGTGGCCAGCCGCGCGCCGTCGGGCACCAACACCCAGCCGTGGAAGGTGTACGTGCTGCAGGGCGCCAGCCGCGACGCCCTGGTGCACAAGGTGTGCAGCGCGCACGACGCCATCCGCGACAACCCGGCCCTGGCCGCCGAGTACCAGGAAGCCTACGACTACTACCCCAAGCAGTGGGTCAGCCCCTACATCGACCGCCGCCGCGAAAACGGCTGGAGCCTCTACGGCCTGCTGGGCATCGGCAAGGGCGACAAGGACAAGATGCACGCCCAGCACCAGCGCAACTACAAGTTCTTTGACGCGCCGGTGGGCCTCATGGTCACCATCGACAAGATCATGGGTGGTGGCTCGCTGGTGGACACCGGCATGTTCCTGCAAAACCTGATGGTGGCGGCCCGTGCCCACGGCCTGGACACTTGCCCGCAGGCGGCCTGGAACCATTACGCCCGTATCATCCTGCCCCACGTGGGGGCGGGCGACAACGAGATGCTGGTCTGCGGCATGGCCCTGGGCTACGCCGACCCGGCCGACAAGGTCAACACCTTCCGCACCCCGCGCGAACCGGTCGCCCAGTTCACCACCTGGCTGGACTGAGCCCGGGCATTTTTCACCCGCATTGAACAAGGATTCCGCATGATCACCACCCCCTCTGGCCTGCAGTACGAAGACACCGTGACCGGCTCGGGCGCCGTCGCCCAGGCCGGTCAGCGCGTCAGCGTGCACTACACCGGCTGGCTGTTCAACAACGGCGAGCAGGGCGGCAAGTTCGACTCCAGCAAAGACCGGGGCCAGCCCTTCGTCTTTCCGCTGGGCGCCGGCCACGTCATCAAGGGCTGGGACGAAGGCGTGCAGGGCATGGCCGTGGGCGGCACCCGCCGCCTGGTGATCCCGGCCGAACTCGGCTACGGCGCGCGCGGCGCCGGCGGCGTGATCCCGCCCAACGCCACCCTGCTGTTTGAAGTGGAACTGCTGGCCGTCTGACGCCGCTCCCGCCCACCGACCGTTTGGCCACCATGCCCCCCGCCCGCCCCGCCGTTCTGGTGACCCGCCAGGTCTTTCCCGAGGTCATCGACAAGCTGCGTCGGCACTTCGAGGTCGAGACCAACGACGACGACGCGGTCTGGCCGCGCGACGTCTTGCTGGCCCGCTTGCAGGGCAAGGCGGGGGCGCTGACCACCGGCACCGAGCGCATCGACGCCGCCTTGCTGCAGGCCTGCCCCGGCCTGAAGGTGGTGGCCAACCTGTCGGTGGGTTACAACAATTTCGACGTGGAGGCGATGACCCGCCACGGCGTGCAGGGCACCAACGCGCCCGACGTGCTGACCGAGACCACCGCCGACTTCGGCTTTGCGCTGCTGATGGCCACGGCCCGCCGCGTCAGCGAAAGCGAGCATTTCCTGCGCGCCGGGCGCTGGCACAAATGGGCGGTGGAGATGTTCCTGGGCGCCGAGGTGCACGGCAGCACCTTGGGCATCTTCGGCATGGGCCGCATCGGCCAAGGCATCGCGCGCCGGGGCGCCCACGGTTTTGGCATGCAGGTGCTGTACCACAACCGGTCGCGCCTGGACGCCGCCACCGAGGCCGACTGCCGCGCCAGCTACGTGCCCAAGGACGAGCTGTTGCGCCGCGCCGACCACCTGGTGCTGGTGCTGCCCTACACCCCGGAGAACCACCACAGCATCGGCGCCGCAGAACTGGCGCTGATGCAGCCCACCGCCACGCTCATCAACATCGCCCGCGGTGGCATCGTGGACGACGCCGCGTTGGCGCAGGCGCTGCGCGAAGGCCGCCTCGCGGCCGCGGGGCTGGACGTGTTCGAGGGCGAACCCGCCGTCCACCCCGACCTGCTGGAGGTGCCCAACGTGGTGCTGACGCCGCACATCGCCAGCGCCACCCGCGGCACCCGCCTGGCCATGGCCCACCTGGCGGCCGACAACCTGATCGCCTGCCTCACCCAGGGCCGGGCGCTGACGCCGGTCAATCGCCTCTGAGGCCCGCCGCGCCACGGCCCCAGGGGCGCCGCCTGGGCCGCGGCGCCAGATAATCCGGGGATGACCGACATCCCCACCCTCTGGCTGCTGTGCTTGGCCCTGGCCCAGCTCGGCCTGATCGCCTGGCTGACCTTGCGCCCGCCCCCTGTTTTCCCCGAATCCGCCGACGCGCTCGACGCCCGCCAGCGTTTGCTGTCCGCCCTCGCGGCCCAGGCCGAACGGCTCGACCGGCTGGAGCGCGAGCTGCGGCGCGAGGTGAGCGAGTCGGCCCGCGGCCAGCGCCAGGAGGTCACCCAGACCCTGACCGCCTTCCAGGACACCCTGCTGCGCCAGGGCGCCGAAACCACCCGCACCCAGAACGCCCAGATCGACGCCTTTGCCCAGCAGCTGGTGCAGCTGCGCGGCACCCTGGGCGACACCCTGACCCAGCAACTGCAGGCCCTGAGCGAGGCCAACGCCCGCCGCTTGGGCGAGGTGCGCGCCACGCTGGAGGCGCAGTTGCAGCAACTGCAGCAAAGCAATGCCGGCAAGCTCGACGAGATGCGCGCCACCGTGGACGAAAAGCTGCACAAGACGCTGGAGGCGCGCCTGAGCGAGAGCTTCCAGCACGTGGCGCAGCGCTTGGAGCAGGTGCACAAAGGCCTGGGCGAAATGCAGACCCTGGCTGCCGGCGTGGGCGACCTCAAGCACCTGCTCACCAACGTCAAAACCCGGGGCATGTTCGGCGAGGCGCAACTCGCCGGCCTGCTGGAGCAGGTGTTCACCCCCGAACAGTACGCCACCCAGGTGCCCACCCGACCGGGCAGCCGCCACGTGGTGGACTTCGCCATCCGCCTGCCGGGCAAGCGCGACGACGGCGCGCCGGTGTGGCTGCCCATCGACGCCAAGTTCCCCAACGAAGACTACGAACGCCTGCTGGAAGCCCAGCGCGTGGCCGACCCGGTGGCCGCCGAGGCCGCGGCCAAGGCGCTGGAGGC
>NZ_JAAQQT010000567.1:0-30043 GCF_011742065.1 Aquabacterium sp. A08 | reverse complement strand
CCCTTGGGCTGCAGCCACCACTGGATCACCTGGCCATGCGCGCTGTGGCGCAGCGCGAACTCGCGCAGGCGGTGGAGGTCGGCGGCCGACAGCGGCTCCAGGTGCCGCAACACCAGCGCGGTGACGCTGTCGCCGCAGGCCAGTTCGATCTGCGGGCAGGTTTCGCGCGCGTCCATGCCGAACACCAGTTCGCGCAGCGGCACCAACAGCGCGCTGACGTGCGGCGGCAGCACGTGGCAAACTTTCATGTCGGCCACGTAACGGCTCTTGCGCTCATGGAAGCCCACCAGCACCTCGCCCTTTTTGGCGACGTAGCGCACCGACAGGCGGGCGCGGTAGCGGTAGCCCCAGGCCGGCCCGGCAATCGGGCGCAGCAGCGTTTCGGCCTTGACCTTGCCCAGGTGCCAGAGGTTGTCCTCCAGCACGCGCTGCTTGACGGCGACCTGGGCCAGCGGGTCGAGGTGCTGCATCTTGCAGCCACCGCAGGCGCCTGCGTGCAGGCCGAAGTTCGGGCAGCGCGGCACCACCCGCAGCGACGATTCGCGGTGGATCTCGGTCAGGCTGGCCTGCTCCCACTGGTTCTTGCGGCGGGTGGTCTGGGCACTGACGCGTTCGGTCGGCAAGGCACCGTCGATGAACACCACCTTGCCGTCGGGCTTGCGGGCCACGCCCTGGGCCTCCAAGTCGAGGGACACGATTTCCAGCCAGCCTTCGGGCAAAGGCGCCGAGGGAGCGGCGGGCACGTCGACAGGCAGGTCCAGGCCGGGCGACGCGGTCGCCGTTGCGTTCAGGGGCGCGTTCATCAGCGGGCCGGCAGGTGCTTGAGGGGGTCTACCGGCTTGCCCTGGCGGCGCACCTCGAAGTGCAGCTTCACCCGGTCGGCGTCGCTGCTGCCCATTTCGGCGATTTTCTGGCCCTGGCGCACGGTCTGGTCTTCCTTGACCAGCAGTGCCTGGTTGTGGGCGTAGGCGGTCAGGTAGGTGTTGTTGTGCTTGAGGATGATCAGGTTGCCGTAGCCGCGCAGGCCGGCACCGGCGTAGACCACCCGACCATCGGCCGCGGCCAGCACCGGATCGCCCAGGCGCCCGCCGATGCCGACGCCCTTGTAGCGGGCCTCGTCAAAGGTGTCGATCAACTGGCCCTTGGCCGGCCAGATGAAGGCGACGTCTTCGCTGGCGGCGGGCGCCGGCGCGGGCGCCGGGGCGGCGGTGGGGGCAGGGCTGGCGGCGGCGTCCAGCGGGCGGCCTTGCACCGAGGAACCGGCCACGGCCGCGGTGGCGGGGCCGTTGGCCACCGCAGGCGCGGCGGCGGTGGCCGGTGCCGCGGCCACCACGGGCGGCACCACGCGCAGCACCTGACCGACTTCGATGACGTTGGGGTTGGTCAGCCCGTTCCAGGCTTGCAGGTCGCGCCAAGCCTGGCCGGTTTCCAGGCCAATGCGCATCAGCGTGTCGCCCGGACGCACGGTGTAGTAGCCAGGCTTGCCTGCGTTTTCGGCCCCCGGGGGCAGAACGCCAGCGGGCGAACGGTCAACGACCGGGGCGCGCTGCGCCGGTTTTTGGGGAGCCGCACAGGCGGCGAGCAAGGCCGCGCTGAGCCCGACACAGGCCCAGGCGCTCCACCGCCCCGAACGAGGAACCAGGTGTTCCATGCAATACCTCAACAACAGAAAATGAACAGCCGCCGTGTTGCGGCGCAGCACGGCGTCAGGCAATGCCCGATTTTAGGGGCACAAACCACACCCCTTCCAGCACATTTTTCAGATAGCCCTGGGGGGTGCGGTCCACCACCACCAGACTCTGGCGTCCGGGCACCAGTTCCGCCGGGGCCACCAGGCGCCCGCCCACGGCCAGCTGGTCCAGCCACGGCTGCGGCAGGGCGTGCCCGCCCGCGGCCGCCACGATGCCGGCATACGGCCCGCCACCGGGAAAGCCCAGCATGCCGTCCCCGAAGATCAGGTGCACATTGGGCAGGCGCAGCGGGCGCAGGTGCTCGCGCGCCTTGTCGTGCAGGCCACGCAGCCGCTCCATGCTGTACACCTCGCGGCACACCTGGGCCAGCAAGGCGGCCTGGTAGCCGCAACCGGTGCCGATTTCCAGCACCCGGCCCGTGGCCACCAGCGGGCATTCGCACAGCAGTTCCAGCATTCGCCCCACCACGCTGGGTTTGGAGATGGTCTGGCCCAGCCCGATGGGCAGGCTGGTGTCCTCGTAGGCCTGCGCCACCAGGGCGCTGTCGACGAAGCGGTGGCGTTCCACCGCGGCAAACGCCTGCAGCACAGCCGGGTGCTGCAGGCCCTGGGCCGCGAGTTTGCGCACCATGGCCTGGCGCACCGCGCTGGAATCCATGCCGGCCCCGCTGGGGACCTGCAGGGTGGCGGCCGGGGCCGGTCGGGTGGCGCCGCGCGCCGGGGCAAGCGAGGCAGCCTGGCCCACCACCTGGTTCAGGCTGGCGGGGAAGGCCGGGCGCGGGCGCCCGGCGGGCGGCGCGGGCGGTTTCACTGGGCGCTGGCGGCCGTGGCCGCGGCCAGCGCCGCCTCCAGCGGGGCGCTGCCCACCTGCGCCGCGGACTGGGCCCAATAGGCCAGACGGCTGTGGTCGGTCAGGTCCACCTGCAAGGGGGTGATGGCGATGTGACCCTGCTCGGTGGCGTGGAAGTCGGTGCCCTCGGCATCGTCCTTGGCCGGGCCGGCGGCCCCGATCCAGTACATGGTGTCGCCGCGCGGGTTGACCTGGGTGATGACCCGCTCGGCCGCGTGGCGCCGGCCCAGCCGGGCCACCTTGAAGCCGCGCAAATCCTCGGCCGGCCGGCACGGCACGTTCACGTTCAGCAACCAGGGCTGCGACTGGCCGGCGCTGGCGGCCTGGGTGTGCGCCGCCACCGAGGGCGCCAGAAAAGCCACCAACTCCTGCGCCTTGCGGGCGGCGGCATCCAGGTGGCGCCAGCCTTTTTCGGTCTGCGAAAACGCGATGGCGGGCACCCCGAACAGGTAGCCTTCCATGGCCGCGCCCACGGTGCCGGAGTAAATGGTGTCGTCGCCCATGTTGGCGCCGTTGTTGATGCCGGAGACCACCAGGTCGGGCGTGTAGCCCAGCAGGCCGGTCAGGGCGATGTGCACGCAATCGGCCGGGGTGCCGTTGACGTAGCGAAAACCGTTGTGCGCCGTGTGCACATAGAGCGGGGAATGCAGCGTCAGCGCGTTGGATTTGGCGCTGTTGTTGTGTTCCGGGGCCACCACCTCCACCTCGGCGATGTCGCGCAAGGCGTCGTACAGGGCCTGGATGCCGGGGGCCTGGTAGCCGTCGTCGTTGGACAGAAGGATTTTCATCACCGGCCATTGTAGGGGCGCTGCCCGGGCCGTGCCCTGGGCGTGGGCGCACGCGCCCGGTCGCCCCCGGGACAAACCGTGCTGGCCGTAGCACCAAGGCCTGCCTATCATGCGCAACACCCCCATGAGGAGACGACAACATGCACGCTTGGTTGTGTGAGAACCCCGTCGGCGTTGAGGCGCTGGCCTGGAAAGAACTGCCCACGCCCCAGCCCGGCCCGGGCCAGGTGCTGGTGGAAATCAAGGCGGCCAGCCTGAACTTTCCCGATCTGCTCATCGTGCAGAACAAGTACCAGATGAAGCCGCCCCTGCCCTTTGTGCCGGGCTCGGAGTACGCCGGCGTGGTGCGCGCCGTGGGCCCGGACGTGACCCACCTGCAAGCCGGCCAGGCGGTGGCCTGCCTGAGCGGCACCGGCGGTTTCGGCACCCACACCCTGGCCCCGGCGGCGCTGTGCCTGCCCCTGCCCGCGGGCTTCGACCTGGTTGACGCGGCCGCCTTCATCATGACCTACGCCACCTCTTACCACGCGCTGATCGACCGCGGCGCCCTGCAACCCGGCGAAACCGTGCTGGTGCTGGGCGCCGCCGGCGGCGTGGGCACCGCCGCCATCCAGATCGCCAAGCAGGCCGGCGCGCGCGTCATCGCCGCCGCGTCCAGCGCCGACAAGTGCCAGCTGTGCCTGGACGCCGGCGCCGACGCCACGCTGAACTACAGCGAGCACACACCGGACGGCAGCCTGCGCGAGGCCATCAAGCAGCTCACCGATGGCAAAGGCCCCGACGTGGTCTACGACCCGGTGGGCGGCGCCTTCGCCGAACCGGTGTTCCGCTCCATCGCCTGGCGCGGCCGCTACCTGGTCATCGGCTTTGCGGCGGGCCCTATCCCTAGCCTGCCGCTGAACCTGGCGCTGCTCAAGGGCGCGTCCCTCGTCGGCGTGTTCTGGGGCGACTTTGCCAAGCGCGAACCCCAGGCCAACGCCGCCATGATGCAGACGCTGGCACAGTGGTACCTGCAGGGCCAGATCAAACCGGTGCTGGACCAGACGCTGCCCATGCACGAGCTGCAGCGCGCCTACGCGCTGATGGGCAGCCGCCAGGTCAAGGGCAAATTGGTGATGGTCAACCCGGGCTAGAATCCGCGCTTTCAACCCAGTCGCCAGGGGAGTCCCGCAAGGGGCTGAGAGTGCCGCCGGCCAGCGCGCCGGGGCAGACCCTGGAACCTGATCCGGTTCACACCGGCGGAGGAAGCGCGACATGCTGTACGCCACGGTGGCTGCCCTTGGGGCGGCCTTGTTGTTGTTTGTCTGGATCGGTCTGCGCGCGCGCAGCGCCGACGCCAGTCTCGACGAATACGTCACCGCCCGCAATTCGCAGGGGCCCGTGACCTTGGGCCTGTCCTTTTTGGCCTCGGGCCTGGGCGCCTGGATTTTGTTCGCCCCCCCCGAAGTGGGCGCTTTCGTGGGCCCGGTGGCGGTGGCCGGCTACGCCTTGGGGGCCGCCCTGCCCTTTCTGGTGCTGGCCTGGTGTGGGCCGGCCATCCGGCGCTGCCTGCCCCACGGGCGCAGCATCGCCGAATACGCCCAACACCGCTTTGGCACCGGCCTGCGGCTGTGGGTCAGCGCGATTTCGGTGCTGTACATGTTGTGCTTCCTCACGGCCGAGCTGACCGCCATTGGCGCCATCACCGGCATGCTGTCGGGCCTGCCCGGCGCCTGGATGGTGGTGGGCGTGGCCGCGACCACGCTGGCCTACACCGCCTGGGGTGGCCTGCGCGCCAGCCTGGCCACCGACCGCTGGCAGGCCTGGCTGCTGCTGGCCTTGCTGGGCCTGGTGCTGGCGGTGCTGCTGCCCGGCTTGCCCGATGCGCCCCCCGTCACCGCCCCCAGCGCCCCGCCCGAGGTGGCGCTGAGCGTGGCGCTGACGCTGGTGATCGCGGTGACCGCGGCCAACCTGTTCCACCAGGGCTATTGGCAACGCGTCTGGGCGGCGCGGGACGACCGGGCCCTGGCCCAAGGCGCCTGGCTGGGCGGGGCATCCACCGTGCTGGTGGTGGCGGCCATTGGCGCCCTGGGCGTGCTGGCCGCGAGCCGGGGCCTGGACCTGGGCCAGCCACCCATCCCCTTCTTCGCGCTGCTCAAGGGCGCACCGGCCTGGCTGACGCTGCCGGCGCTGCTGTTGGCCGTGGCATTGGTGGCCTCCTCGGTGGACACGCTGCAAAACGGCATCGCATCGCTGGTGGTCACCGCCCGGCCGGGCGTGGCGCTGTCCAGCGCGCGCTGGGCCACGGTGGCGCTGATGGTGCCGGTGGTGCTGGTGGCCTTGCAGGGGCTGTCGGTGCTGCGCCTGTTCCTCATCGCCGACCTGCTGTGCGCCACCGCCGTGGTGCCAGTACTGATGGGCCTGTGGCGCCACACCACCCCGACCGCGGCGGTCGCCGGGGCCTTGGCCGGCGTGGTGGGGGCGGTGCTGCCGGGCTGGGTCAGCACCGGCAGCCTGGCCCAAGGCCTGCTGGCCGCCAGCTTCCCCGGCAGCATCCCCACGCTGGCGCCGTTCGCCGGGGCGTTGGTGGCGTCCAGCCTGGTGTGCGGCGCGCTCAGTGTGCTGCGCAAGCCAGCCGCCTGAGGCCCTACCGAACCGGGCCACCGCTCATGGAGCCGTCTGCAGGCGATTGCAGACCGGCTCGGCCCCCATGGTGTCGCGGGGAAGGCAACCGTGCAGACCCGCTCAAGCAGTGCTGTGGCCCAGCGCAGTTCCTGGACCGCGTGCCACCGACCAGCGCCCCCATGTGGGCACAAGCCTCGGGGCCCAGGCCATCACGCATGCCGCGCGATGCGCTTCCAGTCGTGCAAGGTCTGGCGGATGCGGTTGCGTGAGTTGGGGTGACTGCCACGAAACGACTGCGTCAAGCGCTCTTGGATCTGCGCACTGGGCAGCGGGCCACCCCTCGCTTTGAGTTGATCGATCAACAGCATCAGCGTCTGGAAGTCCTGAGCGTTCAACGCCAGCTCCAACATGCTTTGGCCGTCCGCCGTGGTGTCCGCGACGTTGGCCCCATGGGCGATCATGTGTCGGACCAGGCCGGTTTTCCCATGCCCACAGGCCCAGTGCAGAGGGACCAGACCGCCGGCAGTGGCTCGGCTGAAGTCAGCGCCGATGGCGAAGGCTTCGGGCCCCTCGGGCCAGCCTGAGGCCTTGATCATCTGTTGTGTCTTCCAATCGCTCATGGGGAATGTCCGTGTGTGTGGTGGGGCTTGCCGTGGTCTGTCGTCTGAACGGTGCACAGCGTCCCAGTCCCTCATTTTGAACCACGTTGTCCGCATGGGAACATGCTCACCACAGGCTCTGGCTGCGCGGGACGTGTCTGTGACCTGCTTGAAGGGCCGCAGGCCGGTTGGGCGGCGTGACATGCGCGCCCCATTCTCAGGGTGAACCGCCAGAGACCCCCGACAATTCAAAACCAAAAATAATATTTCAACATATTTTAAAAACCAAGTCTTATAATAAACAGGCCAATTACAGCCACCTGCCATCCCATGTGGCAAATCGTGACACGGCTGACGGAGCTTCTCGCCCTCCGTTGCTCTTTTGACCCGTGCGTTTGTCGCCCTCCAGGCGCCCAGCCCATGCCGTTGCGCGGGGCCGCCCGGGTCTTTGCCGTCACCCAAGGCTGGCTACCAACCGGCCCGCTCCATCGCCACACCAACTGACGACCTGCTCAGCGCAGACACCCAGCACATTTTCAACCCTCAGCGAACACCCCGTTCGCTCGCACGCACCGCGCCGATGCGACCCCATTCACAGAAAGGCTCCAACATGAGCAGCAAGATCTACGTGGGCAACCTGCCCTATTCCGTGACCGACGCCAGCCTGCGAAGCAACTTCGCCGAGTTCGGCGGCGTTACTTCGGCCCGGGTCATGATGGACCGCGACACGGGCCAATCCAAAGGCTTCGGCTTTGTGGAGATGGGCTCGGCCGAAAGTGCCCAAGCCGCCATCAGCGCATTGCATGGCATGTCCGTCGATGGACGCACCATCATCGTGAACCTGGCCAAGCCGCGCGTGGACCGTGGCACGTCCGGCGCACACGCACCGACGGGTTACCGCGCTTCAAATCGCCAGAACGTCGGCTATGGCAAGGATGGCTACGGCGGCTGCTGAGGCCGGCGACAACCTCTGAAAACCGGTTTGCCCGAACCGGTTTTTTTTTCGTCTGCCCAGAGTCAACCCAGAAAACAGGTCACCCAGGCCCTCATCGCCGGCCACCGGCTTGCGCGTACAAGGCCCTGCTGTGGCTGCGGACCCAGAATGAACACCCTCTGCAGGCACGGCGGGATGGCCTGCTTCCGGGCAAGGCGCTGTCCGATCGCTGGGTTCTTGATGGCCGCACCCTGGGCGGCGCTGACGATGGATTTGAGGCCGCCGCCATTGGGTGGCGCCACGCAGAGAGCCCCCACACCGGAAACAAACCCTGTGCCGCTGGCTGGCTACACTGCGCCCACGAACCCCGAAAAGCAAAAAGCCCGGCGAACCGGGCTAAGTGCTGGATTGACTTGGGGTGGCTGATGGGACTCGAACCCACGACAACAGGAATCACAATCCTGGACTCTACCAACTGAGCTACAGCCACCGTAGCCTCAAATTATAGCCCGTCCAAAGCCGTTTTTCAGGCCCCGGTCGAGGTTTCTTTCTTTTTCTCCAGAATCTTCACCTTGAAGCGGGCACGCAAGGCCTGCAGGAAGGCCTGCGACTCGGACTGCGCCCACAGCTGCGTCAGTTGCTCGCGCTCTTGCTGGGCACGGGTGGCGTCGGCCTGGTCGCGGGGCAGGACACGGTTGACGCGCAGCACCATCCAGCCGTCGGCGCCCAGATCGGCGCTGGTCCAGGCGGGGGTGCTCGGGCCGGCGGCGGCGCTCAGGGCGGCCACCACAGCCGGTGGCGGCAGGCCTTGGGCGCCGTCGCGCGACACCACCACCGGCGCCTGCAGCTTGGCAGCAGCCGGCAGGGCCTGCCAGGCCAGCAATTGGGCCTGGGCCTCGGTGCGGGCGGCCTCCAGGGCGCGTTGCTGCACCAGGCGCTCGCGTACGTCGGTCGCCACCTCTGCCAAGGGCCGCACCTGGGCTGGCCGGTGGTGCAGCACCCGCACCGACACCAGCTGGCTGGGACCCACCTCGATCGCTTCGCTGTTGCGCTTTTGCGCCAGGGCTTCGGCGGTGAAGACGGCGGCCAGCACGCGCGGGTGGGCCAACACCGCGTCCCGCTGCGGGTTCTGCGGGCCGCTGCGCGGCAGGCCGGTGGCGCTGCGCACCGTCAGGCCCAGCTTGGCCGCGGCCGGCGCCAGGCTGTCGGCCTGTTCGTACACCAGGTTGCTGAAGTCTTCGGCCGCCTCGGCGAACTGGCGTTGCGCCTGCTGTTTGGCCAGTTCGGCTTGCAGCCGCGGGCGGGCCTGCTCGAACGGTTCGGGCTGTGGGCGGCGCACATCGGTCACCTGGATGAGGTGGAAGCCAAATTCGGTTTCCACCACGTCCGAGAGCTGACCGCGCTCCAGCGCAAAGGCCGCGTCCTCGAAGGCCTTGACCATGGCGCCCCGGCCAAAAAAGTCGAGGTCCCCGCCCTGCTGGGCGGAACCCGGGTCTTGCGAGCGGGTGAGGGCCAGTTCGGCGAACCGCTCGGGCGACTGGCGCAACTGGGCCAGCAGTGCGTCGGCCTGGGCGCGCACCGCGGCCTTGGCGTCGGCGCTGGCGCCGGGCTCCACCGTCAGCAGAATGTGGCGGGCACGGCGCTGTTCCTGCTGGGCCAGGCTGGCGCTGTTTTGCTCGTGGTAGGCGCGCAGGTCGCTCTCGTTCAGGCGCACGTTGCGCGCCACGGCGTCCAGGTCCAGCACCAGGTATTCCACGTCGGCCTGCTCCAGGGTCTGGAAAGCCGCGGTGTTTTGGTCGTAAAAGGCCTGCACGTCGGCGTCGCTCACCTGCACCCGGTTGCGGAAATCGGCCGGGCGGAAGTGGGCGACCTGCACCTCGCGGCGCTCAAAAAACGCCTGCAATGCGGTGCGCGCGCTGGCGTCGCTGACGAAGCTGGAGGCGGCGATGCCTTGCGCCACCTGGCGCCGGGCCAGATCGGCGCGCACATTGGCCTCAAACTGCTCAGGGGACAGGCCCTGGCCGCGCAGGAGTTCGCGGTAGCGCTCCACGTCCAGCGTGCCGTCGGGTTGGCGCAGGGCGGCAATGGCCGGGTCCTGGGTCAGCTCGCGCGCCAGGCGTTGATCGGTGGTCAGGAACAGGCCCTCGGTCGCGGCCAAAGCCAGCACGCGGTCGTTCACCAGGCGTTCCAGCGTGGCCAGGCGGCTGTCTTCGTTGTCCAGCAGGGCGCGGTCCACGCCGGGCATGCTGGCCACCAGCCGGTCCACTTCATTCTGGTGGGCGGCCAGCCATTCCTGACGGGAAATGTCCGTTTTGCCTACCTGGGCGACCACGTCTTTGCCCTCGCGGAAGCTGCTGTACCCCTCGATGCCGAACAGCACGAAGGACGGGATGATCAACAGCATCAGAAAACCCATGAGGAATTTGATGTTGTTGCGGAAGTAATCGAACATGGTGCTGCCTGAAACAAAAAAAGCGAACCGGGGTTCGCCTTCTTTTGAGGGGGCTTCGGGTGGTGGGTGCTGAGGGGCTCGAACCCCCGACCTACGCCTTGTAAGGGCGCCGCTCTACCAACTGAGCTAAGCACCCCGAAGACCAGAATTTCAAATGATAGCGTCTTTCAACGCCTTGCCCGGCTTGAACTTGGGGATTTTAGCGGCTTCGATGTGCACCGCCTCGCCCGTCTTGGGGTTGCGGCCGGTGCGGGCGGCGCGCTCGGTCACGCTGAACGCGCCAAAGCCCACCAGCGACACACTGCCCCCGTCTTTCAGGGTGGTGGCGATGGCCTGCAGCGTGGCCTCCAGGGCGCGGGTGGCCGAGGCTTTGGAGATGTCGGCCTCGGTGGCGATGTGTTCGATGAGCTCCGCTTTGTTCATGGTTCTGCTTTCGGTAGGGGCCTGGGTCAACAGACGGTGATTCTAGTGGGCGGCGCCGGGCGCCGGCCGGTCAGGCGGCGCGCAAGGCCTCGGCCACCGCCCGCCCCAGGTCGCTGGTGCGGGCCCGGCCACCGATATCGGGCGTGCGCGGCCCACCATTGGCCGGGTCCAGCACGGTTTCGATGGCCGCCAGCACGGCGTCGTGGGCGTCGCGGTGGCCCAGGAAGTCGAGCATCATCGCCCCGCACCAGATCTGGCCGATGGGGTTGGCGATGCCTTGGCCCGCGATGTCGGGCGCCGAGCCGTGCACCGGCTCGAACAGCGAGGGCATCTGCCGCGTCGGGTTCAGGTTGGCGCTGGGCGCGATGCCGATGGTGCCAGTACAGGCGGGCCCGAGGTCGCTCAGGATGTCGCCGAACAGGTTGCTGGCGACCACCACGTCGAACTGGTCGGGGCGCTGCACGAAGTGCGCGGTCAGGATGTCGATGTGGAACTTGTCCAGCGCCACGTCCGGGTAGGCCCGCGCCATCTCGGCCACACGCTCGTCCCAGTAGGGCATGGTGATGGCGATGCCGTTGCTCTTGGTGGCGCTGGTCAGGTGCTTCTTGGGGCGGCTCTGGGCCAGCTCGAAGGCAAACTTCAACACCCGGTCCACGCCCACGCGCGACATCACGGTTTCCTGCACCACGATCTCGCGCTCGGTGCCCGGGTACATGCGCCCGCCGATGCTGGAGTATTCGCCCTCGGTGTTCTCGCGCACGATCATCATGTCGATCTCGCCGGGCTGGCGCGGCGAGCCGTCGCGGCGCACCACGGGCGCCACAATGCCGGGCATCAGCCGCGCTGGGCGCAGGTTGACGTACTGGTCGAACTCGCGACGGAACAACAGCAGCGACCCCCACAAAGAAATGTGGTCGGGGATTTTGTCGGGCCAGCCCACCGCGCCGAAGTAGATGGCGTCGTGCCCGCCGATCTGCGCCTTCCAGTCGTCGGGCAGCATCTGGCCGTGCCGCTCGAAATAGGCCCAGCTGGAAAAATCGAAATGGTCGAAGCGCAGGTCGATGCCGAAGCGGCTGGCGGCCGCCTCCATGACGCGCAGCCCCTCGGGCATGACTTCCTGGCCGATGCCGTCTCCGGCGATCACGGCGATGCGGTGTGTGCTCATGGCAATGTCAGGTGTTGGCGGGCCGCACCACCAGGCTGACGCCCACGGCGGTCAGGGCGGTGCCGGCCAGGGTGACGGCGGTGATGGGTTCGGCAAACAGCACCCAGGCGATGAGTGCGGTGGTGGGCGGCACCAGGTACATCAGGCTGGACACCGAGGCCGCCGCACCGCGCTGGATGAGCAGGTACAGCAGGGAGCTGCCGCCCAGCGTCAGCCCCAGCACCGACCAGGCCAGCGCGCCCACCAGTTGGCCGTTCCAGGCCATGCCCTCGGTTTCCAGCAAGGCCAGCGGCAGGGTGACGGCGAAAGCGGCCAGCAGTTGCACCGTGTTGGCGCTGCGCACGTCGCAGGGCCGCACAAAGCGCTTCTGGTAGAGCGTGCCCACGGTGATGCTGAACAGCGCAATGACCGCAAAGGACAGGTTGAACCAGGTGGCCGTGTCGCCCGGGCCGCCAGCGCCAAACTTGCGCGACACCACCAGCACCAGCCCGGTGAAGCCCAGCGCCAGGCCAGCCCACTGGCGCCGCGTGACCTGGCCGCCGGTGGACGACAGCCAGATGGCCGTGAGCACCGGCTGCAGCCCCACCACCAGCGCCGACAGGCCCGAGCCCATGCCGGCCTTGACCGCCGCCCAGACGCCGCCGAGGTAACCGGCGTGCATCAACACCCCCAGCACACCCAGGTGCAGCCACTGCTGGCGGCTTTGCGGCCAGGCCACCTTGGCCAGCCAGATCCACGGCAGAAAGCAAGCGATGGACAGCGCATAGCGCCAGGCCAGAAACGTCATGGGCGGGGCGTGGGGCATGCCGTAGCGCGCCACGATGAAACCGGTGCTCCAAATCAGCACGAACACCCAGGGCATGGCGCGCAGCCAGCCGTTGTCAGACGCGGAGGACACCATGGGCGCAGCCGCTCAGCGCGCCTTGGCGCGGATTTCGGGCAAGGCCTTCTGCAGGTAATAGACCATGGACCAGACCGTCAGCACCGCCGCGGCCCAGATCAGCACCGTGCCCCACAGCCGCGTGTCCAGCACCCCGAACAGGCGCCCGTCGTAGAGCAGGAAGGGAATGGCCACCATCTGCACCGTGGTCTTGAGCTTGCCCACCATGTGCACGGCCACACTTTTGTTGGCACCGATCATGGCCATCCACTCGCGCAGCGCCGAAATGGCGATTTCCCGGCCAATGATGATGAGGGCCACGAACACGTCGGCCCGGTCCAGGTGCACCAGCACCAGCACGCAGGCACACACCAAAAACTTGTCAGCCACCGGGTCCAGGAAGGCACCGAAGGACGAGGTCTGGTTGAGCTTGCGCGCCAGGTAGCCGTCGGCCCAGTCGGTGGCGGCGAACAGCACGAACAGCACCGTGGCCACCAGGTTCTGCATCGCCGGCGACAACCCCGCCGAGTAAAACACGGCCACGATGAGCGGGATGGCCGCGATGCGCGCCCACGTGAGCAGGGTTGGCAGGTTGAAGAACATGGGCGCCATTATGCGGGCCTTTGCGGCGCGGCCAGGGGTTGCCACTGTCGCCCAGGGCGCCGGCCGCGCCGCGGCGGGCCGGTCAGCGCAGGGCGCGGTAAATGGCTTCGGCCAGTTCGGGGGAAATGCCGTCCACCGTGGCCAAGTCGTCCACACTGGCCGCGGCCACGCCGCGCACGCCGCCAAAGCGCTGCAGCAGGCGCGCACGCTTTTTCGGGCCAACGCCGGGAATGTCCTCCAGCTGGCTGCCGCCGGTGCGGGTTTTGGCGCGCTGGGCCCGCATGCCGGTGATGGCGAAGCGGTGCGCCTCGTCGCGGATCTGCGCCACCAGCATCAGCGCGGCCGAATCGGCGCCCAGGTACACCTTCTCGCGGCCGTCGGCAAACACCAGCTCTTCCAGCCCGACCTTGCGGCCCTCGCCCTTTTCCACGCCCACCAGGCGGCCCAGGTCCAGCCCCAAGCCCTCGAACACCTCGCGCGCCACGCCCACCTGGCCCTTGCCACCGTCGATCAGCACGATGTCCGGGAAACGCTGGGCGCCCGCCTTGTGCGCGTCGCCGGCGTCGCGCAAGGCCTGTGCCAGTTTGCCGTAGCGGCGCTGCAGCACCTGGCGCATGGCGGCGTAGTCGTCGCCGGGGGTGATGCCGTCGATGTTGTAGCGCCGGTACTGCGCGCTCTGCATCTTGTGGGCCTCGAACACCACGCACGAGGCCACGGTGGATTCGCCGGCGGTGTGCGAGATGTCGAAGCATTCGATGCGCAGCTGCTCCAGGCCGTCTTCGGGCAGGTCCAGCGCCTGGGCCAGCGCCCGGGTGCGGGCCTGCTGCGAACCCTCCTCGGCCAGCAACCGGGTGAGCTGGATGTCGGCGTTCTGCTGGGCCATGTCCAGCCAGGCGCGGCGGTGTTCGCGCGGGTGGAACACCGGGTGCAGCCGGATGCCGCTCTGCTCGGCCAGCAGCGCCAGCAGGTGCGGCGACACCGGCGCCCCCAGCACCAGCACCGGGGGCGGCGCGACGCCGGTGTAGTGTTGTGCCATGAAGGCCTCCAGCACCCGCTGCTCGGCGCCCACGCGGGCCGTTTCGGGCGCCAGCGGCACGTCGCCGGCCGCCGGCCCGGTGGTGGTGGCGTCGCCCTCGGCCGCCTCGTCGTGGGTGGCCAGCACCACCCCGTCCTCCACGTGGGCGGGGAAGTAGGGCCGGTCGCCCAGGTGGCGCCCACCGCGCACCATGGCCAGGTTGACGCAGGCGCGCCCGCCCTGCAGCCGCACCGCCAAAATGTCCACGTCCTGGTCGGTGGTGCTCTCCATGGTCTGCTGGTGCAGCACGGTGGACAGGGCGCTGATCTGGTTGCGCACCTCCGCGGCCTGCTCGAACGCCAGCTGTTCGGCGTGGGCCAGCATGCGGCGCTCCAGTTCGTCCAGCACGGTCTGGGTTTCGCCGCGCAGGAAGGCGCTGGCGCTGCGCACGTCGGCGGCGTAGTCGGCCGGGCTGACAAAGCCCACGCACGGGCCGCTGCAGCGCTTGATCTGGTACAGCAGGCACGGGCGGGTGCGGTGGTTGAACACCGTGTCCTCGCAGGTGCGCAGGCGAAACACCTTTTGCAGCAGCTGGATGGTCTCCTTCACCGCCCAGGCGTTCGGGTAAGGGCCAAAGTACTGGTGGCGCCGGTCCACCGCGCCCCGGTAGTAGGACATCCGCGGGTAGTGCTCGGGCAGCGGCGCGCCGGTGGCGGCGGGCGAGCGGGGCGTGGCCGCCGCCCACAGGCTGGCGCTCAACTTCAGGTAGGGGTAGCTCTTGTCGTCGCGGAACAGGATGTTGAAGCGCGGCTGCTGCGTCTTGATGAGGTTGTTTTCCAGCAGCAGCGCCTCGGCCTCGGAGCGCACCACGGTCGTCTCCATGCGCGCGATCTTGCTCACCATGTGGCCGATGCGGGTGCCGTCGTGGCTTTTGGTGAAGTAGCTGGAAACGCGCTTTTTCAGGTCGCGCGCCTTGCCCACGTACAGCAGCAGGCCGGCGGCGTCGAAATAGCGGTAAACGCCGGGCAGGCCGGGCAAGGCGGCCACGGCCTGGAGCAGGGCTTCGGGGTGTTGCGGGGTCATGGTGATGCGCGATTGTGGCACCGCCCCGCGGGCCGCGCCGGCCGCGCGACAATCGCGCCATGCACCACCCCGCCGCCCCCGTTCTGACCTGGGACATCGTCTGCCACGTGATCGACAACTGGGGCGACCTGGGCGTGTGCTGGCGCCTGAGCGCCGACCTGGCCGCCCGCGGCCAGCGGGTGCGGCTGTGGACCGACGACCCGGCCCCGCTGGACTGGATGGCCCCCGGCGCGCGGCAAGGCCGGTGGCCGGGCGTGGAGGTGCACCCCTGGCCGCAAAGCGACCCGCACACCCCGCCCCCGGAGGTGCCGCCGGGCGACGTGCTGGTGGAGGCTTTTGGTTGCCAAGCCGCGCCGGCCTGGGTCGCGCGCCTGCTGCCCGCGCGCGACGGCCCCCAGCCGGTCTGGCTCAACCTGGAGTACCTGAGCGCCGAAGGCTACGTGGAACGCTGCCACCGCCTGCCCTCGCCGGTGATGAGCGGGCCGCTGGCCGGGCGGATGCGCTGGTTTTTCTACCCCGGCTTCACGCCGGCCACCGGCGGACTGCTGCGCGAGCCCGAGCTGATGGAGCGCCTCGCCCGGTTCCGGTCGGCAGCCGGTGGCGCGGCGCAGGCCGGCGCGCCCCAGGTGTCCCTGTTCTGCTACGAACCGACCGCCCTGCCCGGCCTGATGCAACACCCCGACCTGCGCCACGCCCACTGGCAGGTCGCCCCGGGCCGCGCCTGGCAGGCCTTTGCCGCGGCACGGCACGCCCTGCCCGCCGGCGCCCACGCCACCGCCCTGCCCCACTGCCCCCAGGCCGGCTTCGACCAGACCCTGTGGCGCTGCGACCTCAACTTCGTGCGCGGTGAAGACTCGCTGGTGCGCGCCCTGTGGGCCGGCCAACCCTTCGTCTGGCAGATCTACCCGCAGCACGACGACGCCCACCACGCCAAGCTCGACGCTTTCCTCGACTGGCTCGACGCCCCGGCCGATCTGCGCCAGATGCACCACCACTGGAACGGCATCGGCCCCGCGGGCGCGCCCGCGCTGAACGGCCCCACCCTGGCGCGCTGGCGCCACACCGTGCAGCAGGCCCGCGAACGCCTGCTGCGCCAGACCGACCTGACGACGCAGTTGCTCGGATTCGTCTTGGAAAAACGGTAAAATTCGGGGTTTTGCGACATGCTCGCACCCCGCCGCGCGCTGAGGCCCTGCCCCCGCCAGAGCGGCACAACTGCCTGGAAAAACCATGAAAATCGCTCAAGAAATCCGCGCTGGCAACGTCATCATGCACGGCAAGGACCCGATGATCGTCCTGAAAACCGAATACGCCCGTGGGGGCCGCGGCGCGGCCACCGTGCGCATGAAGCTCAAGGCCCTGCTGAGCAACATGGGCACCGAGGTCGTGTTCCGCGCCGACGACAAGATCGACAACGTCATCCTCGACAAGAAAGAGTGCACCTACTCCTACTTCGCCGACCCGATGTACGTCTGCATGGACGCCGACTACAACCAGTACGAGGTCGAAGCCGAGAACATGGGCGACGCCCTGAACTACCTGGAAGACGGCATGGCCGTGGAGGTGGTCTTCTACGACGGCAAGGCCATTTCGGTCGAACTGCCCACCAGCGTGGTGCGTGAAATCACCTGGACCGAACCCGCCGTCAAGGGCGACACGTCCGGCAAGGTGCTCAAGCCCGCCAAGATCGCCACCGGCTTCGAGGTGCCCGTGCCCCTGTTCGTGGACCAGGGCGACAAGATCGAAATCGACACCCGCACCGGCGAATACCGCAAGCGCGTCTGAACGCCCGTGGCGTTCCCGGCTCCAAAAGGCTCTGCGGAGCCTTTTTTGTTGCCTGCACGCTTCTTGCTCCAGCCACCTCCCACCCACACAAGGCCAGCCCATGACCCCACCTCCCCACCACCTGCACAACAGCCGCCTGGCCGATGCGGCCGTGGAAATGCACCTGATGTCCGACGGCACCCAGAAGCTGCAGGCCGACGCCTACCGCCTGGCCTTCGCTGACCCAGAATTCCTGCTGCGGCGCGAGACGCGCGGCATCCGCTTTCAGCTCGAACTGCTCAAGCCCGACCTGGCCCAGACCGAACTGGGCATCGACAACACCATCGTGGTGTTCGGCAGCGCCCGTTTCCGGGAACCGGCCGAGGCCCAGCGCCAGCTTGAAGCCGCGCAGGCCAGTGGCGACGCCGCCGCCCTCCGCCGCGCCCAGGCGCTGGTGCGCAACGCCCGCTACTACGACGAGTCGCGCCGCTTTGCCCAGCTCGTGGCCGACTACAGCCAGAGCTGTCCCAAGGCCGACCAGCTCTACATCGCCACCGGTGGCGGGCCCGGCATCATGGAAGCGGCCAACCGCGGCGCCCACGACCGGGGCGTGCTCAACGTCGGGCTCAACATCCTGCTGCCGCACGAACAGGCGCCCAACCCTTACATCAGCCCGGAGCTGTGCTTCAAGTTCCACTACTTCGCGCTGCGCAAGATGCACTTTCTGATGCGCGCCAAGGCCCTGGTGGCCTTCCCTGGCGGCTTCGGCACGCTCGACGAGCTGTTCGAGGTGATGACGCTGGTGCAGTGCAAAAAGGCCAAGCCGGTGCCGATCTTCCTGTACGGCAGCGCCTACTGGAAGCGCCTGATCAATTTCGACGTGCTGGTGGAAGAAGGCGCGATTTCGCCCGAAGACCTGGAACTGTTCCAGTACGTGGACGAACCCGAGCAGGCCTGGGAAGGCATCCGAGGCTTTTACGGCCTGCCCGACGCCTGCCCCAGCGCCTGAGCGGGCCACGCCAACGCCGCCGGCCCGCCGCGGTGGCGGGGAGCCGGCGCGGGCTCAGCGGCGCTCGGGCACCGCGTTGCGCGGCACCGGCGCCTGGGAATGCAGCTTGAGGTGCAGCGCGGCCTGGGCCATCAGGTTGGCCGACACCGGCGCGGTGACGAACACGAACAGCGTGATCAGCAGTTCCGCGATGCCCGGGCGGCCGTGGCTGAAGGTGACCAGCATCGACGCCACCAGCACCCCGCCCACCCCCAGGGTGGAGGCCTTGGTCGGCGCGTGCAAGCGCATGTAGAAGTCGGGGAAGCGCACCAGGCCAATGGCCCCCACCAGCAGGAAGAAAGAGGCCACCAGGATCAGCACGGCGGCCATGTTTTCAAGAATCGGCGTCATGTCGCAAGCTCCAGAGTGTTCATTCGACCACGTCGCCGCGGGTGATGTAGCGCGCCAGGGCCACGGTGGAGACAAAGCCCAGCATCGCCACCAACAGCGCCGCCTCGAACAGCAGTTCGGTGTCCCAGCGCATGTCCAACAGGATGATCAGCGCCACCATGCCCATGTACAGGGTGTCCAGCGCCAGGATGCGGTCGGCGATGTCGGGGCCCTTGAGCAGGCGCCAGCTGCACAGCAGCACCGCCAGCGCCACGGCCACCGTGCCCACGTTGAGGGCCAGGTTCAGGAAATCGCTCATGCCTGCCCTCCTTGCCGAGCAGCTTGCGCCGCGGGGGCGCGTTCGATCAGGAATGCCCGCAGCAGCGGGGTTTCGTAGCGGTCTTTCATGTCGCGCACCATGGCCTGCGGGTCGTCGCAGTTGAGGGCGTGCACCAGGATTTCGCGGCGCTGCTCGTCGATGGCCATGGACACCGTGCCGGGCGTGGTGGTGATGATGCTGGCGAACAGGGCATTGACACGCGGGTGGTCGGTGGCCAGGGGCACGCGCAGCCACGCCGGTTGCGGCGTGCGCATGGAGCCCAGGGTCAACCGCGCCACCGTGACGTTGGAGACCACGATGTCCCACAGCACCACCAGCACCAGCCGCACCACCGTGGGCCAGTGCAGGCGGCTGGCGTCGCCCAGCACCGGGGCCAGCAAGCGCGGCAGGCCCCAGGCGATGAGCAGCGCCGACAGCCAGTGCACCAAGGCCAGGCTGTGCGACAGCACCAGCCAAGTGACGGCGAGTTGCAAAGACAGCACCGGGTGCGGAAACACGCGCCGCCAGCCGGTGACCGCGGAGGGGGAGGTTTTCATTCGGAGCTCTCCTGCTGGGTGGGGGCGGTGCGCTGAACCGGTCCGCGCCGGCCGTCGTAAGGCACGGTGGTGCGCAGGCCAGCCCCGCCCTGGCGGCCCAGCACCGCGTCGGCGTAAGCGGCTTTGTCGGTCAATTGCTGGGCGGTGGCGTCGGTGTAGGCCTTGATGGGCGCGGCCAGCACCGCCATGCCCACCGTCACCGCCATGAAGGCCCAAGGGGCCAGCAGCAGGCGCACGCTGGAGCCGGCCGCGTTGGGCTGGCCGGCGCTCGGGGCATCGGGCTGCACGTGCCAGAACACCACCACACCGGCCCGCGCCAGACCCACGATGGTGAGAAAGCCCACCCCCAGCACCACGGTCCAGACCCAGGCCTGGGCCGGCAGGCCGGCCGAGCTTTGCAAGATCATCAGCTTGCCCAGAAAGCCGGGCAGCGGCGGCAAGCCGGCGGCCGAAGCGGCGCCGAACAGCATCATCACCCCCAGCAGCACCGGCTCACGGACCGCGTGGGCGGGCTGCAGCTTGTCGCCCACCGCGCCGCGTTGCGCCGCCAACAACTCCACAAACAGGAACAGGCCGGCAATGACCACCGTGCTGTGCAACATGTAGTACAGCGCCGCCGACAAGGTCTCGGGCGTGAACAGCCCCACCCCGGCCAGCACGGTGCCGACCGAGGCCACGGTGAGGTAGGCCACCAGCCGGTTCATGCTGTGCGCGGCCAGGGCGCCCAGCACCCCCAGCACGCCGGTGGTCAGGGCCAGCGGCAGCAGCCAGGCCTGCACGGTGAGCGAGGCGGCGCCGGCGTCAACGCCAAACACCACCCAGTGCACCCGCACAATGCTGTAAACACCGACCTTGGTCATGATGGCGAACAACGCCGCCACCGGGGCACTGGCCGCGGCATAGGTGCCGGGCAGCCAGAAGTACAGCGGCACCAGCGCCCCCTTGAGGCCAAACACCACCAGCAAAATCAGCGCCGCCGACTGCGCCAGCCACAGCAGGTCTCCCTCCAGCCGGGCCACGTGCAAGGCCACGTCGGCCATGTTCAGTGTGCCGGTGGTGGAATACACCATGGCCAGCCCGATGAGGAACAGCGCCGAGGCCGCCAGGTTCAGCACCACGTAGTGCACACCCATGCGCAGCCGCTCGCGCCCCTGGCCGTGCAGCAGCAGCACGTAGGAGGCGATCAGCAGCACCTCGAAAAACACGAACAGGTTGAACAGGTCGCCGGTGAGGAAGGCGCCGTTGAGGCCCATGAGCTGGAACTGGTACAGCGCATGGAAATGGCGACCACGGCTGTCCCAGCCGCCGCAGGCGTACCAGAGCACCGGCAGGGCCACCACGGCGGTCAGTAGCACCATCAACGCCGACAAACGGTCCACCACCATGACGATGCCGAACGGCGCCGGCCATTCGCCCAGCTCGTACACCAGCAGTTCACCCGACTGGGCCCGCCACACCAGCCCGACCGCCATGCACAGGCCCAACACCAGCGAGGCCAGGCTGAGCCGGCGGCGCCAGCGCAGCCGATCAAACGCATGCCCCCCGCCCTGGGCCGACAGACCGTTGTGGTCACCCAGCAGCAACAGCGCGATGGCGGTGAACGACGGCAGCAACACCGACAACACCGGGGCGTGGGTGCCCCAGAAAGTCCAGACAGCGTCCAGCATCAGCCGCGCCCTCCCTGCCCGGGGGCTTGGGCACGCGGCGCAGCCGCGCGGTGGCCCACGGCGTGGCCGGGCTCGTGGCCGTCCACGTGGTCACTGCCGCTGTCGTGGCGGCTGCGCAGCGCCAGTTCGATGACGAAACCGGTCGTGGCAAAACCGATCACGATGGCGGTCAGCACCAGCGCCTGCGGCAGCGGATCGGCCACCAGCTCCTGGCCCACCAGAATGGGATGGGCGTCGGTCCAGAGGCGACCCATGGCAAAAATGAAGACGTTGACCGCGTAGCCCACCACCGACAGGCCCAGCACCACCGGGAAGGTGCGGCCACGCAACAGCAAGTAAATGCCGCAGGCGGTGACCAGCCCAATGCCGCTGGCCAAAAGAAATTCCATGCTCATGTCGCGCTCCCTTGCGGGCCGGCGGGCGCCGGCCCTTCCTGGCTGGCCGAACCCAGCACCGAAATGGTCAACAACGTGCCCCCGACCACGGTGAAATACACCCCGAGGTCGAACAGCGCGGCCGAAGCGAATGGCAGCTCCCCCAACAACGGCACGTGCGGGTGGCCGTGCGCGCTGGTGAGGAAAGGCCGGCCGAACAGGAAGGCCGCCGCCCCGGTCAGCCCGGCGATGCCCAGGCCCATGCCGATCCAGCGGACAAACCGGCGACCGCCGGCGGCGCGCAGGTGGGATTCGGCCTGGTCCTGGCCCATGGCCATGAACTGCAGCACCAGGGCCACCGCGGTGATCAGGCCGGCAATGAAGCCACCGCCCGGCAGGTTGTGGCCGCGCATGAAGATGTAGAGCGAGAACACCAGCGCCACCGGCAACACCACCGAAGCCGCCACCCGCAGCAGCAGCGGGTGCTGGGCAAAGGTCCAGCCCCGGCCTTGCGGGTCGACCGAGGCACGCCGCGTGCGCATGCCTTCCATCAGGGCCAGCACGCCGATGGCGGCGATGCCCAGCACGGTGATTTCACCGAAGGTGTCGTAGCCGCGGAAGTCCACCAGGATGACGTTGACCACGTTGGAGCCCCCGCCCAGCGGCAGCGACTGCTCCAGGAAATACCAGGCAATGGAGCTGTGGTCGCGCGTCAGCATCAGCCAGGCCACCCAGGCCATGCCGGCGCCACCGGCCAGCGCCAGGCCGGCGTCGCGCAGCTTGCGGCCGGCACCGGACTCGCGCGGCGAATGCTGCGGCAGCAGGGCCAGCCCCATCAGCAGCAGCACGGTGGACACCAGCTCGACCGACAGCTGTGTCAGCGCCAGGTCGGGCGCCGACAGGCTGACAAAGGTCAGGGAGGCGACCAGACCGACCACGCCCACCAGCACCACCGACTGGAAGCGGCGGTGGTGGGTCAGCACCAGCGCCACACAGGTGGCCAGCAACACCAGCCAGACCGCCACCGCCAGCGGGGTGGCGGGCAGCAGTTCGCGCCCGCCCGCACCGAGGTTGCGGCCCAACAAAGGCACAGCGCCCACCACAATGGCGGCGCCCACCATCCAGGCCAGGTAGCGCTGCAAGGAACCGTTCTCGAACAAGCGGGTCACTCGGCCGGCCATGGCGAACAGGCCGTCGATGCTGGCCTCGAACAGTTGACGCCCGGTGACGCGACCAAACCAGGCTTCGGAGCTAATGCGGTGCAGCCAGCGGCCCCGCGCCAGCCAGAAGTAGAGCGCCACACCGGCGGCCAGGGCGATGGCGCTCATCAGCAGCGGCAGGTTGAAGCCGTGCCACAGCGCCAGGTGGTAATCCGGCAAGGGCTGGCCGGCCAGGGCGGTGGCGGCCACATGCACCAGCGGGCCGAAGGTGAGCGCCGGCAGCAGACCCACCACCAGGCACAGCAGCACCAGCAGGATGGCCGGCAGCTTCATGCCCAACGGCGGCTCGTGCGGGTGGGTGTGCGGCACGTCGCCCAGTGGGCCATTGAAATAGGTGTCGTGCACAAAGCGCAGCGAATAGGCCACGCTGCAGATGCCCGCCAGCGTCACCGCCACCGGCACCACCCAGCCCCAGACGCCGCTGGTGCCCACCACCGCTTCGGTGAAGAACATTTCCTTGGACAGGAAACCGTTGGTCAGCGGCACCCCGGCCATGGAGGCCGCAGCCACCATGGACAGCGTGGCGGTCCAGGGCATGTATTTGTACAGTCCCCCGAGCTGGCGCATGTCGCGCGAGTGGGTTTCGTGGTCCACGATGCCGGCGATCATGAACAGCGAGGCCTTGAAGGTGGCGTGGTTGAGCACGTGGAACACCGCCGCCACCGCGGCCAACGGCGAGCCCAGACCGATCAGGAACACCATCAGCCCCAGGTGGCTGACGGTGGAGTAGGCCAGCAGGCCCTTGAGGTCGTGCTTGAAGATGGCGATGAAGGCCGCGAACAGCACCGTGACCAAACCCACCGTGGTGACAATGGCCTCGAACCAGCCCGAGCCGGCCAGCACCGGGGTCATGCGCATCAACAGGAACACCCCGGCCTTGACCATGGTGGCCGAGTGCAGGTAAGCCGACACCGGGGTGGGCGCGGCCATGGCGTCGGGCAGCCAGAAGTGGAAAGGGAACTGCGCGCTTTTGGTGAAGGCGCCCAGCAGGATCAGCAGCAGCGCCGGCACGAACATCGGGTCGGCCTGGATCTCGGCGGCCCGGCCGGCCATCTCGCTCAGCTCGAAGGTGCCGGCGATGGTGCCCAGCAGGACAAAGCCCCCGAGCATGGCCAGCCCGCCGCCGCCCGTCACCGCCAGGGCTTGGCGGGCCCCGCTACGGGCGTCGGGCCGGTGGCCCCAATAGCCCACCAGCAGGAAAGACGACACGCTGGTCAGCTCCCAGAACACCACCAGCAGCAGCAGGTTGTCCGACAGCACCACCCCCAGCATGGCGGCCATGAACAGCATCATCGCCGCATAAAACTTGGTCACCGAATCGGTCGGGCTCAGGTAGTAGCTGGCGTAGAGGATGATGAGCAGCCCGATGCCCATGATCAGACCGGCGAACATCAGCGACAGGCCGTCGAGCCGGAAACCGAGGTTCAGGCCGATCTGAGGCACCCAGGGCAGGAACTCCAGCACCGACTGGCCAGCCATGACGAGGGGCGCCTGGGACAGCAGCAGCCCCAGGCTGGTGGCCGTGGTGGCCGCGGCCGCCACGGCCGTGAGCGGGCGGGAGCGGGAACCCAGCCACCAGGTGGCCAGCGTCCCCAGCACGAGGGGGAGGAATACGATCAGCAGCAGCACGGCATCTCGGGGGTGGTTGTCGAAAACCCGGCACAGGGCCGGGCACAACCGCCGTCACGGCGGGATAAGGCAGCGCCGATTGTAGTGAAGGCGCCATGCCAGGCGGCTGACGGCCGGAAGGGGCCCCGCGGCCCGGGCGGTCAGCGCCGCGCCGCGGGGTCGTCGCCGACGAGCGGCGCCTGTGCCAGGGCCGCCTGCTGGCCGGCCTCGCGCACGGCGGCGCGCGCCAGCAGGTGCGAGGCCACCGGCAGGGTGGCCAGCAGGAACCCCAGCACCAGGCCCAGGCGCCACCACCAGCCGGCGTCGTTGGCCAGCAACATGGCCCCGGCACACACCAGGGCCAGCGCCAGGGTGCCGGCCTTGGTGGCGGCGTGCTGCCGCGCCAGGGCGTCGGGCAGGCAGACCACGCCCCAGGCCGCCAACACCAACAATGCCGCGCCGAGCAGCAGCAACAAGCAGGCCAGCAGCGTCATGAACGCCCCCCCTGGTCCACCAGACGGGCCCAGCCCACGGTGGCCACAAAGCCCACCAGCGCCAGGCCGATGGCGACGTCGAGGAACACGGTGCGTGCCGTGGCCAGGGCCGCGGCCACACACAGCGCCACCGCTGCGGCCAGAAAAATGTCCAGCGCCACAATCCGGTCGGCGTGCTGCGGCCCGCGCACCATGCGCCAGCTGGCCAGACCGGTGGCCAGCAGGGCGGCCAGCACCAGCAGGAGGATCGTCCAATCGGTCATCGCGGCTCCCCAAACAGGGCCAGCAGCCCGGGTTCAAAATCGCGGCGGATGCCCTGCAGCACCGCCTCGGTGTCGGAAGCGTCGAGCACGTGCAGCCACAGCTCGCGCCGTTCCGGGTCGATGTGCAGGGTGGTGGTGCCGGGTGTGAGCGTCACCATGCAGCCCAGCAGGGCCGCGCCCTGGGGCGACATGGGGGCGTAGCGCACCCGCAAAAAGGCGGCGGGCGGCGGGCGGCGCTCGCCCAGGCTGGCGCGCACAATCACCCCCACGGTCTGCACCCCCGACACCCCCAGCGCCTTCAAAAAACGCAGCAGCAGGGCCAGGGCAACCACCGCTTTCCAGGGCCAACGGTGCATCTCAGCGCCCTCCCAAACTGGCGGCCGCGGCCAGGCTGTAGTCCAGCAGAACCTGCGGATGCAGGCCAATGAACAACGTCAGCCCAGCCAGGGCCAGGGTGGCCGCCCAGGCCGGGGCCAGGCGGGTGCTCCGGGGCCAAGCCCAATCGGTCTGCGGGTGGGGTTTCCAAAAGGCTTCCATCCAGATCTTCATCATCGAGTACAAGGTCAGCACGCTGACCAGCAGGGCGACCACGGTCCAGGCCACGCGGCCCTGTGCCAGCGCTTCCTGCAGCACCAGCAGCTTGGCCCAGAAGCCCGACAGCGGCGGGATGCCCACCAGCGACAGCGCCGGCACCAGGAACAGCACCCCCAGCCAAGGGCGGGCGCGGTACAGGCCGCCGATGCGGCGCAGGTCGTAGCTGCCGGTCAGGCGCCAGACCATGGCCGCGATCAGGAACAGGTTGGCCTTCACCACGATGTGGTGCAGCGTGTAGAACAGGGTGGCGGCGTTGCCGGCTTCGCTGGCCAGGGCAATGCCCAGCAGGATGTAGCCGATCTGGCTGACGATGTGGAAGGCCAGGATGCGCCGCATGTCCCAGTGGTAGGCGGCCCCCAGCACGCCGAACAGCATGGTGGCCGCGGCGATCCAGCCCAGGGCCTCGAACAGCAGCGCCGGGGCGGTGACAAACACGTCGCCCAGCGCGCGCAGCACGGCATACACCCCCACCTTGGTCAGCAACCCGGCGAACAGCGCCAGCACTGGGGCCGGCAGCGTGTGGTACGACGCCGGCAGCCAGGCAAACAGCGGGAAGGCCCCGGCCTTGACCAGGAACGCCAGCAGCAGGCCGGCCAGCGCCAGCGTGGCCGCCCCCGGCGGCACGGCCGGGAAAGCCTGCGCCAGCGCACCGTAGTTCAGGTGGCCGGTGACGGCGTAGACCAAGCCGACCGCCATCAGCAGCAGCAGGGTGCCGAACAGGTTGAGCACAAAGTACTTAAAGGTGGCGTCGAGCTGGTCGGGCCGCCCGCCGAGCGCGAACAGGCCAACGGCACAGATCAGCATCACCTCGAACCAGACGTAGAGGTTGAACAGGTCGGCGGTGGCGAAGGCACCGCCCACGCCCACCAGCAGGCCGTGCAGCAGCGGCAGCAGCAGCGGGTGGCGCGGCCCGGTGTCGGCGTCGCTGGCCATGAACAGCAGCGACGCCGCGCCCATCAGCGCGGTGATGAGCACCAGCGCGGCGCTGGTGCGGTCCACCCGGAATTCGATGCCGTAGGGCAGGCCCCAGCCGCCGAACACCGCCTGGGCCGGCGTGTCGTGCTGCGCCAGGCCGACCAGTGCCAAGGCGCAGCCCAGGAACAGCAGCGCGCCCAGGGCGCTCAGGCCCTGCTGCAGCGCCGGGCGGCGTTGCGCCAGCACGGTGGCCACGGCGGTGACCAGTGGCACCAGCACAGGGGTGACGGCCCAGGCACTCATCGCACGCCCTCCCTCGCCACCGGCGGCGGGCCGGGCCAGGCCACGTCGCAGCCCTCGGCCGGGGCCGGCGGCTTGACCGGATCGGCCGGCAGCGGCTCGGCCTGGCGCAGCGCCAGCGCGTCGTCGGTGCCGCTGCGCTGGATCAGCCGCAGCACCAGGGCCAGCGAAAAGCACACCAGCGCAAAGCCGATGACGATGGCGGTGAGCACCAGCGCCTGGGGCAAGGGGTTGGCCGCGTCGCGCAGCGCGGTCTCGCCCAGCGGCACCACGGCGGGGGCCGCGGAGCCCAGGCGGCCGGCGGCGAACAGCACCAGGTTGGCCGCTGCGCCCAGCACGGCCAGCCCCAGCACGGTGCGGAACGCATCCCGCGACAAAGCCAGGTACACCCCGGCCGCCACCGTCACCCAGACGGTCAATGCCAACACCCAGATCATGCCTGCCCCTCCTCGTCGTCCTCGGCCGGTTCGCCCAGCCCGAGCAGCGCCAGGGCGTAACCCGACAAGGCCCCCCAGACGCACAAATACACCCCCAAGTCGAACAGCAGCACGGTGGAGACGGCCACGTCGGTGAAGCCCAGGGGCAGCGCACCCCACCAGTGGGTCAGGTAGCTCTGCCCCTGCCACAGGGCGGGGAGGCCCGACAGGGCCGCCAGCACCACCCCGACCGCCGCCAGGCGCCACGGCGAGCGCGAGGGCAGACGCCGGGCGGCCGCGTCGCTGCCGCGCGCCACAGCCCACAGCACCGAGGCACTGACCGCCACCAGCCCGCCAATGAAGCCACCGCCCGGCTCGTTGTGTCCGCGCAGCAGCACCCACAGCGAAGCCGCCAGAATCACCGCGTACAGCGGCCCCGCCACCACCTCCAGAATCACCAGGCGCCGGTTCATGGCTGTCCCTCCTCGGCGGCGCCGGGCTGGCGCCGTTCACGGCGCATCTGCGCCCGCACCGCTTGCAACAGCGGCAGGGCCGCCAGCAGCGACAGCATCACCACCGTGATCTCGCCCAGGGTGTCCAGGGCGCGGAAATCGACCAGGATGACGTTGACCACGTTGCGCCCGTGGGCCTCGGGCACGCTGCGTTCGGCAAAAAAGGCCGACAGGCTGGCGTCGAAGGGCACGGCCACCGACAGCAGCAGCCAGCCGGCCACCACCGCGCCAAACACCGCCGCCACCAGCGCCGCGCCGGGCCGCCAGCCGGCCTCCCGCAGGCCCTGGCCGCGCCCCTGCTGGCGCAGTTTGATCAGCACCGACGCGGCGACGATGACGAACACCGACTCCACCACGAACTGGGTGAACGCGACGTCGGGCGCCCCGCCAAACAGGAACAGCACCGCGCTGCCGTAGCCCACCAGTCCGGTCGCCAGCAGCAGCACCAGGCGGTCGCGCTGGAACAGCGCCAGCACGGCACCGGCCACGACCAGCGCACAGCCCCCCAGCCAACCCCAGCCCGGCGCCTGCCAGGCCGGCCAGTCCAGCCCGGACGCGATCGGCAGCGCCAACGCCCCCAGTGCCAGGCTGGCGCTGCCCAGCAACAGCAGCCCATAGCCCGGCAAGCGGCCGTGCTGCAGCGCCCGGGTGGCGCCGGCGGCCAGGCGCGGAATGCCCTGCAGCGCACGCTCGTACAGGCGCACCATGCCAAAGGGACCGGTGCGCGCGGCCACCCGCTCGAACAGCCGGTGCAGCGGGTCCCACAGCAGGAACACGGTCAGGCCGGCGGCCAGGGTGACGGCCACCGACGCCAGCGCAGGCCCGACCTCCAGCGCCAGTCCCACCACCACCGCTTCGGTGCCCGGGGTCATAGCCAGCGATGCCTCGGCGATCAGGTCTTGGACCACGAACGGAAACAGCCCCAGCACGATGCCAATGCCGGCCAACACCAGGGGCGGCCCGACCAGGGCCGGCCCGCCTTCGTGGGCGTGCGGGGTTTCCAGGTTGCCGGGACGGCGCCAGAACACCCGAATGGCCGCCACCGCCGCCACCGCCACGGCGATGGCGCCGAACACCGTGTTGGCGGCGCGGGCAAAGGCGAACACGTCGTCGCCGCCTTTGGCGGTGAGGATGATGTCCTTGGCGATGTAGCCGAACGACATCGGCATGCCGGCCATGGACGCCCCGGCCAACAGCGCGGCGGCGGCGGTCCAGGGCATGGCGTGGCGCAGGTTGCCCAGCCGGTCGATGACGCGGGTACCGGTGCCGTGGTCGATGTTGCCGGCAACGAAGAACAGCGGCGCCTTGTACAGCGCGTGCGCCAGCAGCAGTGCCCCAACGGCCACGGTGGCGCCTTCGCCGCGCAGCCCAACCAGCGCCACCAGCGTGCCCAGCGTGGCCACAGTGGACCAGGCCAGGATGCGCTTGAGGTCGCGCTCGCGCAGCGCCAGCACCATGCCCCAGGCGGCGGTGAGCGAACCGGCGCCCTTGAGCGCCCATTCCCACAGCGTCCACTCGCCAAAACCCGGGTCCAGCCGCGCCAGCAAATAGACCCCGAGCTTGACCATGGTGGCCGAGTGCAGATAGGCCGACACCGGCGTGGGCGCCGACATGGCGTTGGGCAACCAGAAATGGAAGGGAAACTGCGCGCTCTTGGTGAAGGCACCCACCAGGATCAGCACCAGCGCCGCCGTCAGCGCGGGGCTGGGCGTCTGCTGCGGCAGGGCGGCCACGATGGCGCTGATCGACCAACTGCCCATGGCCTGCCCCAGCAGGATGAACCCGGCCAGCAGCGCCAGCCCGCCCGAGCCGGTGACCAGCAGCGCCTGCTGCGCCGACTTGCGGCTGGCCGCGTCCTCGTGGTTGAAGCCCACCAGCAGGAAGGACAGCAGGCTGGTCATTTCCCAGAACAGGAACAGCACGATCAGGTTGTCGGCGGTGACGCAGCCGATCATGGCCAGCATGAACAGCGTGAGCAGCAGGAACAGACGCTGCTGCTGCGGGTGGCCGGCCAGGTAGCCGCCGGCGTACACGAACACCGCGCTGCCCACGCCGGTGATCATCAGCAGCATCAGCAGCGACAGGCCATCGACCTGAAACGCCAGGTCCACCCCCAGCGCCGGCACCCAGCCCCAACGGACGCTGGCCGGCAGATCGACCTGCCCCGCCAGCCACAGCACCGCCCCCAGCGCCGACAAGGGCAGCAGCACGAACAGGGCGCGCGCCAGCCCGCTCATGCCGGGGCGGTCGTGGGGGTCGTGGTGTGCGGTGTGGGCCATGGTGTGCTTGTGCGTGTTGTTGTCGGGGCCCTCAAAGGTCAGGCGCTAGGTCTCGTCTGAAGGACCGGGCAGGGGAAAAATGGTTCCCGCCTGTTCGGCCGGCAGCGCCTCGACCTGCTTGAGGGCGCGGCCCATGGCGCGGCTGCGCACCTCGGCGCTTTCCAGGCTGTTGAGCACGGTCTGGGTCTGGGTCTTGACCTTGGCCAGCACGTCCCCGAACTTGCCGAATTCGGTTTTCACCGCGCCCAGCACCTGCCAGACCTCGCTGGAACGCCGCTCCAGCGCCAGGGTGCGAAA